>JAKFDW010000176.1:0-4381 GCA_036675955.1 Orrella sp.
CGGTACAAAAAAAAGCCGCCTAGCGTCGCTGGCGGCTTTTTGGGAATTTGGTTCTTTTATGGCGTACAACGCTTCCCTTCCTCCACCAGCGGCTTTGGAAAACTAAAAAAATAAAAGAAAACGAATGGGGAGGCGTGTGACATGTTCAGACTCTAGCACAAGTTTCGCCTTCTGCCAATAAAAAATTTCGCATGAACGGCGCCATTTCGGTCATCACCGCACACATATTCATTTGAGCCGAAATGATTTTGTAGTGTATGATTTTTGCAGCTATCGTTTCCAAGCAAATAGATATCGCGGCGAGTCCTCGTCATTACATCCTCCATATAAAAAGGACATGCACATGAACAAGACCCACACCACCGCCCTATGCACACTGGCCGCAGCGCTGCTGCTGGGCGCGGCAGGCCAGGCTTCGGCCGCCACCCTCCAGGAAGTCAAGGAACGCGGCTACATACGCGTGGCGGTCGCCAATGAAATTCCGTACGGCTACATGGACATGAGCGGCGAGGCAAAAGGTGTGGGGCCCGACGTCGCGAAACACGTCATGGAACAGTTGGGCATAGATGAAATCAAATGGGTCACGACCAATTTTGGTTCGCTGATTCCCGGTTTGCGTGCAAATCGCTTCGATATGGTGGCTGCGGAAATGGCCATTCTTCCGCAACGTTGCAAAGAAGTCCTTTTTTCAGAGCCCAACAGTTCATATGGCGAGGGCCTGCTGGTGGCCAAGGGCAACCCCGACAATCTCCACAGTTTTGAAGCCTTTGCCAAGAACGACAAGAAAATCGCCATCATGGCCGGCGCAGACCAACTCGAAATGCTCCAGGCCCTGGGTGTACCGGCGGATCGCATGGTCACCATTTCCAACAACGCCGATGCGATCTCCACGGTTGCGACTGGTCGCGCAAGTGCCTATGCCGCCACAAGCCCGACAGTAGGCGAACTGGCTGGAAAAAGCGACAAAGTCGAACCCGCAAGCGACTTCACCGACCCCGTGATCGACGGGCAGCCCGTGCGCAGCTGGGGGGCGTTCACCTTCACCCAGGAATCCCAGGACCTGCGGGACGCCGTCAGCACCGAACTGGCCAAGTTCAAGAAGACCGACGGTTGGCAAAAAATCATGGCCGACTATGGCTTCAGCCCTACCGATGCCAAAGAATCCTTCAACAAGACGGCCGAGCAGCTTTGCGCCGGCTAAGCGGCACGCCACCCTCCCCTAACAACAGGATCGAACCCTGATGGAATGGCTCAGTTACAGCAAGCCGCTGCTAGAAGGTGCCTGGGTGACCGTACAGCTTACGCTGTACAGCACCGTGCTTGGCGCCTTCTTTTCCTTTGCGTTCGGCATTGGAAAGCTTTCCAGGAACTGGTTGGCCAAAAGCATCTCGATATTCTTTATCGAGATCTTCCGCGGCACATCCTTGCTTGTGCAGCTATTCTGGCTCTATTTCGCCCTGCCGATACTGGGTCAGGCGATAGGCATCGACTTGCGCCTGCCCCCAGTGGTTGCCGGCACATTGGCCCTGGCGCTCAACATTGGCGCCTATGGCGCTGAAGTGGTGCGCGGAGCCATTCAGGCGGTACCCCGTTCGCAGCACGAGGCTGCGAAAGCGCTGGACTTTACCCCCCGCCAGACCCTGTGGCGTATTTTGCTGCCGCAAGCGGTTCCGGAGATGATGCCCAGCTTCGGGAATCTTGCCATTCAGAATCTGAAAGACACCGCGCTCGTTTCGTTGATCAGTTTGGGCGACCTGGCTTTTCGCGCGGAACAAATCCGGAACTTCACGCAGGACAGCACCACCATCTACACCCTGCTGCTGTTCATGTATTTTGGCATGGCACTGGTCTTGACCGCCATCATGAAACTGCTGGAACGTTCAGTCGGGCGCTGGCGTTCGGGGAGGGCCTGACCATGCTTTTCGGCATAGAGTGGGACACCACCAATAACTGGCTTTTCGCCGGATCCATACTGCCCATACTGCTCAAGGGCCTGGTCATCACTATCCAGGCGACCGTCCTGGGCTTTGCGGTGGCCGCCGTCCTGGGCCTGGTCCTGGCCGCGCTGAAGTCTGCAAGGCTGCGCATAATCTCGTGGCCGGCGCGGCTGATTACCGAATTCATCCGCGACACACCGCTGCTGATCCAGTTGTTCTTCCTTTACTACGTGCTGCCGGAATACGGCATTGTGCTGCCTGCCTTCCTGACGGGGGCACTGGCTTTGGGGGTTCAGTACAGCGCCTACATGTCCGAAGTGTACCGGGCGGGCATCGAGTCGATTTCCCGTGGGCAGACCGAAGCGGCCCGCGCGCTCGATCTATCAGCGCTACGAACTTTCTTCTTCATTATTGTGCCGCAAGCCATTCCACGCATCGTGCCGGCTCTGGGCAACTACCTGGTGTCCATCATGAAGGATGTACCGGTGCTTTCGGTCGTGTCTGTCCTTGAGATGCTGAACGTGGCCAAGATCATCGGCGATCGGACCTTCAACTACCTGATTCCCCTCTCGATGGTGGGCGGCCTGTATCTCGTGCTCACCTTGTTTGCCTCGGGTGCCATACGATACTTGAATACCCGCCTGCCCAAGCAAGGACTGCCCCTGCGATGAATGAACCCATCATAAAATTCGATAATGTCGTCAAACGTTTTGGCGATGTCACCGTGCTGGATTCGCTGAATTTCGAGGTCCAGAAAGGCGAAAAAGTAACCATTATCGGCCCGTCCGGTTCCGGCAAGTCTACGGTGCTGCGCATACTGATGACCCTGGAATCGATCAACGAAGGCGTAATCCATGTCGCCGGCAAACCGCTCTGGCACGAGTACAAGAACGACAAGCTGGTACCCGCCAGCGAAGCCCACCTTCGCGAAATGCGCAAGGAAATGGGCATGGTCTTTCAGCAATTCAATTTGTTCCCGCACATGACGGTGCGCCGTAACGTCACCGAAGCGCCGGTGCAGGTGCTCGGCCTGTCCAAGGCGGAAGCCAACCAGCGCGCTGAAGAATACCTCGACCTTGTCGGCCTGTCCGATCAGGCCGACAAGTTTCCCGGGCAGTTGTCGGGTGGACAGCAACAGCGGGTAGGTATCGCACGCGCCCTGGCCATGCGGCCCAACATCATGCTGTTCGACGAGCCTACGTCGTCGCTGGATCCCGAGCTGGTCGGCGAAGTGCTGACGGTAATCCAGCGCCTGGCCGAAGAGCATGATCTCACCATGCTGCTCGTAACCCACGAAATGCAGTTCGCCAAACAGATTTCAGACCGGGTTTGTTTCTTCGATAAAGGCAGGATCCTGGAAGAAGGTCCGCCGGAAGTCCTTTACACCGACCCCAAAGAAGAACGGACCCGCGAATTCCTGAAAAACTTCATCAATCAGGAATAACACGGGTCCGGCGCGCTAAAGGCCGCCTTGACGGCCTTTACGCTAGGCGAGCGCCAAAGGCGCTTCCTGTGGAACCAGGGCGGAGAAGTCGCGGCGCGCGGCAATATGCTCGGGCCGAGGCTTGAGCCCATGCATAGGGGCGCCCAGCGCATTCTCGGTGCTGTTGTACACCATGAATACATTGGCACGCGGCCATGGCGAAATATTGCCATTGGATCCATGCATGGTATTGCAATCAAAAAAGACGACCGAGCCGGCCTTTGCCATCATGGGCCGGATTCCGCCTTGCTCGACCAGCAATTGCAGGCTCAATGGATCCGGCACGCCGTACTCCTGCTTCTTGAGCGATTGCTTGTAGTGGTCGTCCGGAGTCTGGCCCTGGCAGGACACGAACTGCTGATGTGAGCCGGGGACCAGCATAAGCGGACCGTTGCAGGCATTGTTGTCGCTCAGCAACACTGAACAACTCAGCGCCCGCATCCTCGGCATGCCGTCTTCGACGTGCCAGGTTTCGAAATCGGAATGCCAGTAGAACTCCTTGCCTTTGAAGCCGGGTTTCATGTTGGCACGCGATTGGTGCATATAGACTTCCGAGCCCAGGATCTGGCGCGCCACATTGATCAAACGAGGATCACGGGCAAGATTCCCAAGCATATCGCTCAGTTCATGGACCCGGAAGATGGAACGTACTTCCTTGCTGCCCGGCTCCGTGATGGATTCCTCCATCGACACGATGGAGGAATCGGCGCTCATGCGCTTGACCTCGTCCAGCAAGACCTGTGTCTCGGCGTCGCTGAAAAGATCTTCAAGCAAAAGAAAGCCATCGCGCTCGTAAGCCGCTATCTGGCTTTGCTCCACGCCGTCGGCATAATTGCCACCTTCATAGACTACTGGATCCTGCCTGGCAATGATCGCCGAACCGCGATCATTGCGCGAGGCATACCAGTCTGCAATGGGTTTTCTCATTTATAACTCCTTAACTTTCACGCGGCGCGCGCGT
>JAKFDW010000177.1:0-1815 GCA_036675955.1 Orrella sp.
TTGTTGCGCTGAAGGCCAGCTAATTAAAGGATTGGTGGTTATCAAATATGTAGCGCTGCGAGCGCGCCGACCGCCACGCCCACACCGGCCAGTGCGAACATGCCGTATTCCAGCCAACGCTTGTGCGTCAGCAGGGCAATGGCCGCCAGCGCAATGGAGACCTGCAGCACGGTGGTGGCCTGTGCCCAGCGGTGGTGCTGGTGCATCTGATCGTCCGACGACTTGTCCCAGGTGGCGGCTTCAGCCTCCAGTTTCTCTGCTGCTGTCTTGATTTCGTTTTTCTCTTTTTCGTAGCGCTCGATCTTGCTCTGGTAGCTGACCTTCCTGTCTTCAGGCGCCAGATCGCGGGCGAATTCGGCCAGTGACTGCTTGGTGCTCTTGGCCTGAAAGTAATTCCACTGATTCGAGGCTTCGGTTTTCTTGATGGCAGCGTTATTTTTATACAGGCCTGCATTGGCCTGGGTCGCACCGCCCATGTAGGCAAAGATGGCCCCTACGGTCGCGATGATGGCCGTGACGACGGCGATCTGCGCGATCATGCCGCCGCCGCTGTCGTGTGCTGCGCCATGAGCGCCTTGAGCTGCGTGCTCAAGCTCGTGATCGTGCGGCCCGTGGACGTGAAATCCGGCTCCTGACATCTCAATTCCCCTTGTGTTTCTCGTAAGTGATAAAACTGAACTTCAACCCATTGAGCGACACGTGATCCTCACGCGCAGCTTCAATCCATTCGGAACCCAGCGTGGGCGCAAAGGCATCCCCTTCAAAGTCCTGGGCAATCTCGGTGACTTCAATGCGGTCCGCAAGGGGTTCCGCTTGCGCGTAAATTTGCGCGCCGCCGATGATCCAGACCTCTTCAGACCGGGCGCAGATTTTCAGCGCATCGGCCAGGCTGGCTGCCGGCTCGGCGCCATTTTCTTTCCAGTCCGGCTGCCGGGTGATAACGATATTGGTGCGACCGGGCAGGGGGCGGAATCTGGGCGGCAGTGAGTCCCAGGTCTTTCGTCCCATGATGACGGGCCAGCCCTGGGTCAGGCGCTTGAAGTGGGCCATGTCTTCCGGCAGATGCCAGGGCATCGTGTTGTTGTTGCCGATCACGCCGTTGGCGGCGCGGGCAAAAATCATGTTGATGCGCATGACCTACACCGCTACAGGCGCCTTGATGGCCGCATGGTGCTGGTAGTCCAGGAACTCGAAGTCGTCGAACTGGTAGTTGAAAATGGACTCGGGCTTGCGCTTGATGTGGAGTGTCGGGTAAGGGAAGGGCGTGCGGCTCAGTTGCAGGGCCACCTGCTCGGCGTGGTTGCTGTAGATGTGGCAGTCGCCGCCCGTCCAGATGAAGTCGCCCACGTCCAGGCCGCACTGCTGCGCCACCATGTGCGTGAGCAGGGCGTAGCTGGCAATGTTGAAGGGCACGCCGAGGAAAATGTCGGCGCTGCGCTGGTAGAGCTGGCAACTGAGCTTGCCTTTACCGCCAGCTTGCGTGGCAGGCGCAACGTAGAACTGAAAAAATGCGTGGCAGGGCATCAGTGCCATTTTGGACAGGTCAGCCACGTTCCAGGCGCTCACGATGATGCGGCGCGAATCGGGGCTGGTTTTCAGCGTCTTGATGACTTCGCTGATCTGGTCAATATGGCCGCCGTCAGGCGTCGGCCAACTGCGCCACTGCACGCCATACACCGGGCCCAGGTCGCCGTCTTCGCGGGCCCACTCATCCCAAATCGTCACGCCGCGCTCTTTCAGCCAGTTGTTGTCGCTGCTCCCGGTCAGAAACCACAGCAGTTCCTGCACGATGGATTTGAGGTGAACCTTTTTGGT
>JAKFDW010000178.1:0-4813 GCA_036675955.1 Orrella sp.
CTGGCGGGAAAGTTGCCCTGCGTGCCGCTTCAATTCCTGGATAAGTGCCTGGGTTTCATCCTGGGAGAGCTGGTTGACTATGCTGGCGGCCACCATCGTATGGGTGATATGGTCTTGCGCGTCCAGGACGGGCACTGCAATCAGAGTGATGCCGGCAATATAATTGCCCTGATCGAAACTGTAGCCGTTCTTTCTTGCGGTCTCGACTTCTTGCCACCAGTCGTCGAAGCTTAACGGTTGTTGCCAGCGCAAGGAAGCAAACTGGGCTTTGATCTCTTGCTGTGAATACTGGCTGAAAGCAGCCACAAGGCGCCCTGTGGCGCTGATCAGGCCAGGAAAGCGGCTGCCGACATCCACATGCAGGCGAAATGGCAGGTCTGACCGCGAAAGCGCCGTGACAACCATCTGGTTAAGGTCCACGACCTCTACCCCAATGGCCGTTACCGACCAGGTTTTTGCCAGCTTGTCGAGTACGGGCTGTACCGAATGCGCGAAATGATCGTTTTCCAGAACGCCGCGGGCAAGTGCAAGCATTCCGGCGCCCAGCCGGTATCGCTTTGAAGCGGGATCGAAGCTGAGCAGCTTGTCGGCGGTCAATGCGCGCAAAATGTGCAGGCAGGTGCTGGGCACCAGGCCGAGCTCATCGGCGATGGACTTGACGTTCATCGGTTCTTTCGTGCGCCCCAGCAGCCTGAGGATGGCGACGGCCCTGGTGACCGCCGGCACCGGGCGGATGCGAGGGCCCGATTTAGGCGTTTTGAGGGTGTCTTGTACGCTTGGCATGCTTGAACCTGTGACTATAGCCGGGCACTCTGTGCAATGCACGATTCTATCAGGCAGGTCGCTCCATGTTGCCGCAACGCGAGTCGGCAAGGTCCCCTACCATGAGCTGCGGACCTTGCCATCGTTTCTTGCGCTAGCAAACTATTGGATCTGCAAGCCGGCTTTCTTGATGACGGGGCTCCACTTCTCCTGCTCGGCCCTCACGAACTGTGCAAGGTCGCCAGGCGTGCCTCCGCCAGCGTCAAGCCCCATCGAGAGTAATCGCTGCTGAGTTTCGGGCAACGCAAGAAACTTCTGCAACTCGAGGTTAAGCCTGGCCAGGACATCGCGCGGTGTGCCTTTCGGGGCAAATAAGGCATTCCATGCGATGACTTCGAACCCTGGCAGGCCCTGGCTTGCCACCGTAGGCACGCCGGGCAGCAGTTTGGTTTCACCCTTGCTGGTTACGGCAATGGCCCGCAGCTTGTTGCCATCGATCTGCGGACGCGCCGCTGTAATGGTGTCAATCGACAGGGTTATCTGGCCTCCGATCAAGTTGGTCATTGCCATGGACGAGCCCTTGTAGGGAACGCCGAACAGCGGCGCCCCGCTTTGCTCTTTCAGAAGCTCATAGACCAGCCTGGCGGTAGTGCTGGGCATGCCGATGTCGGCCGACCGGCCGGCCACCTTCACCTTGTTGACGATGTCTGTCGTGGTCTTGAATTCGGAGTCGGGCTTGGCCACCAGAACCATGGGAAACGAGCCGACAAGAATAATGGGCTCAAAGTCTTTGACCGGATCGAAACTCAGGGAGGAATAAAGAAAGGCATTCAGATTATGCGTGGCATTCGTACCCATAGTCAGGGTGTAGCCGTCGGGCTCTGCACGGGCGGCTGCCTGGGTGCCGATATTGCCGCCGGCCCCTCCCTTGTTTTCGACATAAAAAGTCTGCCCCATAGCCTTGGTCAGGTAATCGGCGACATAGCGGGCCGTGGTATCGGTGCCCTGCCCCGCCTGATAAGCAACGATAATCTTGACCGGCTTATCGGGATAGCCGGCTGCGAAGGCTGACGTGGCGCCAAGCAAGGTAAAGGCTGCTGCGGTTGCAATTGATTTTAGTTTACGCATCTATGTCTCCTCAGTCGTTATAAGTCTTTGGTGGTTTGCATCCCTGCGCCTAGGGCTCTGGCGAACGTGATCCGGACGTGGATGCGGAAATACTCTTCCTTATGTCGCTGTGTTCATCAAAAACGGGAGGCCGTCCTCCGGGCGCCCCGGGTGTTTCCGTTAGCCGGATCGGTACACCAAGCCCGCGATAGTCGAGGCCCTCGACCATCATGCCGCGATGCAGGGTGTGGGCTTGCGCAAGGGCTTCCGGAACCGTGTTGACAGGACCGGCCGGAATGCCATGCTTCATCAACATGTCGCACAGCGGCGCTTTTTCCCAATCTTCCAGAATGACTTCTATCTCTTTGCGCAATTGCCCGCGATGCTTGAGCCTGGCGGCATTCGAGGCGAAATCGGGGTTCTCGGCCAAGCCCGGCTTGTTGATGCATCGACAGAACTTGTGGAACTGCGGGTCGTTCAAAATGCTCAGGAACACCATGCCATCGCGGGTCTTGAAGCTGTCGTAGGGCGCAATATTCGGATGAGCGCTGCCTAGCAATTGAGGCGTTTCGCCTGATTGCAGCCAGTTCATGGCATGCGGCACCAGCAGGCTGAGCGCGGTGTCAAACAGCGTGGCCTCCACCCGTTGGGCCCTGCCCGTGCGTTCCCTGGCAAACAGCGCCATCAATATGCCCGACAGGGCCGTGTAGCCGGTCAGATGGTCCACGACGGGAATGCCGATACGGGTCGGCCCGGTTTCCGGCGACCCATTGATGCTCATCAGCCCGCACATCGCCTGCAGAATGGCGTCGTAGCCGGGCAGCCCGCCCAGCGGACCCGCTGCCCCAAACCCGCTGATGCTGCAATAGATAAGACGGGGGTAGCGTTCGGCCAGATGGTCTTCGTAACCCAAGCCCCACTTTTCCATGGTCGAGGGCAGAAAGTTCTCGATCAGGACGTCCGCCTCTTCCAGCAGCGCGAAAAGCACCTGCTGGTCTTCTAGTTTGGATAGATCCAGCGCAAATGCGCTTTTCCCGCGGTTCAGCGCCGAGAAATAAGCCGCATTGCCCTGCTCGTCGAAGGGAGGCCCAAGCTTGCGGGTTTCATCGCCGAACGGAGGCTCGATCTTGATGACGCTGGCTCCGTGGTCGGCGAGAATTTGCGTGCATAGCGGCCCGGCCAGGACGCGGGAAAGGTCGACAACACGCACGCCCCGCAGGGCGCCCGTGCTGGCCTGCGCAACAGGCCAGACAGTCTTGCGGGCGTGGTGGGAGTCCATATCAGCCGCGGGAAGGCAGCTGCACAACGCCTGTCCCGATTACCGAGAGTTCTCCGTCCTGATTGCGCCCTTCCTGCTCGATCTCCACCAGGTGTTGGCCGTCGCTTTCGTATTTTTTCGTGACCTTGCCCTTGATGAACAGCATGTCGCCCTGGGGATTATGCCGGCGCACCTGGCACTTGGACTTACGCAGAAAGCCATCGTCGCCCATCCAGTTCGTCAATTGGTGAGTCAGCCACGAGTTGCGTTCCGGACCATAGTCGTAGGCGCCCGGAGCGCCGACTTCAAGGGCAAAATCCTCTTCCCAGTGGACCCGTTCAGGAACATCAGGAATGCCGAAACGGTTCTTGATTCCGACGCCGGGATGCGCATCAATGAGTTGCCAGGCCAGCTTGTTGGCGCGAATATACAGGCCGCCCCAGCCCTGGGCGTATGCAATGAAGCCGGTGACAGTCATGGGGCCCTTGAACAGGACGGGCAGCTCATCGCCCACATTCACGTCTTCCCAATATCGTGGAATGGCGCCGCGGATTTCTTCCTGCGCGTAGAGCTTGTAGGCTTCTTGCAGTTCTTCCTCCGTATAGCGCCTGGGCGCACGTTCACGTACTTCCTTGTACTTGGTACCGGCTTCCCGCGCGTGGTCGCGCTCAGTACGGAAGCACCAGCTATCGGCTTCGGCGACTTTGTCGCCATTTTGGTTGTAAAACTGGACGTTGTAGATCTGCTGGATGGCTCGGCCGGCAAAACGGGTATCGTGCGGAATGAGCGCTTTCAGCGATGCCTCGGTATGGATTTCATCGTTGCGGTTTACTGTCTTATGCCACGTCCAGTCTGCGCCCGACCACATCGCATGGACGCCCGGCAGCCCGCCCACATAGCCCGACACAATGCGGTTGGTGGCAAACAGGAAACTGGGCAGCGCAATGATCCCGCCATGCCTGGTGTTGGAGGCATAGGCAGGGTCGCACCAAAGAGGATTGTCGTCACCGATGCCATGTGCGTAATGGCGAATATTGTCGCGGGTGGCCTCATAGCACCACGGCTCCGCTGTCTCGGTAATTTTTACGCCTATCCGGCGACCGAGCGCCTCCAGATCACGATCGATGATTTTTGGGAAAGTACGTGTTGGCATATCCATGTTTGGCTCCTGATTGTTGTCATTACTGACTGATGGGTTCAATTTCGCGCAGGGCGTTTGCGGCCTCTTGTTCACGCAGTTTTTTGCGGTGTATTTTTCCTGCCGGCGTCTTGGGAAGTTCGGAAACAAAGGCAATCTGCCTGGGGTATTCGTGCTGGCTAAGTTGAGACCGGACAGCATCCTGAATTTCCTGCTTCAACCGCTCGTCTCCGGAGCGTTTGGCGATTACGAACGCTTTGACGACTTGCCCGCGCAGTTCATCGGGCACGCCTATGGCAGCCGCCTCGAGAACGTCCGGGTGCTTCAGAATGGCGTCTTCAATTTCCACGGCGCTCATGGTCCAGCCGGCAGAAATAATGACATCGTCGGCACGTCCCGCGTGATAGAAGTAGCCGTCGTCGTCCGTGCGGCCCAGGTCTTTTGTGGGAATCCAGGTTCCGCGCCGCAAGACTTTCATTTCTCCGACGACGCCGGGCGGGCACGCGTTTCCGTCTGCATCGTGGACCTCGACGACACCGCCGGGTATG
>JAKFDW010000179.1:0-2150 GCA_036675955.1 Orrella sp.
GGACTGGATGGAGCAAGAGCAAGAGCGCGGCATCACCATCACTTCAGCTGCCACCACGGCATTCTGGAGCGGTATGGCCGGCGATTACCCCGAGCACCGCATCAACATCATCGACACCCCCGGACACGTCGACTTCACGATCGAAGTCGAACGCTCCATGCGGGTGCTCGATGGCGCCTGCATGGTTTATTGCGCTGTGGGCGGTGTTCAGCCTCAGTCGGAAACCGTATGGCGCCAAGCCAACAAGTACGGTGTGCCACGCCTGGCGTTCATCAACAAGATGGACCGCACTGGCGCCAACTTCTTCAAGGTCTACGACCAGCTCAAGCTGCGCCTGAAAGCCAGTCCTGTGCCCATCGTTATTCCTATCGGCGCCGAAGACACCTTCACGGGTGTGGTCGATCTCATCAAGATGAAAGCCATCATCTGGGACGACGCCAGCCAGGGCATGAAGTTCGAATATACCGACATTCCTGCCAACCTGGTGGATTCCGCCAACGAATGGCACGAGAAGCTGCTTGAATCGGCCGCAGAATCGTCCGAAGAGCTCATGAACAAGTACCTGGAAACAGGTTCGCTGACCGAAGCCGAAATCAACCTCGGCATCCGCACTCGCACTATCGCTGGCGAAATCCAGCCCATGCTTTGCGGTACGGCATTCAAGAACAAGGGCGTTCAGCGCATGCTTGACGCGGTCATCGACTACCTGCCGGCACCGACGGATATTCCGCCGGTCGAAGGCACAGACGACGAAGGCAATATTGTTCATCTGCCCGCCGACGACAGCGCCAAGTTCTCGGCGTTGGCATTCAAGCTGATGAGCGATCCGTTCGTGGGTCAGTTGACTTTCGTGCGTGTTTATTCGGGCGTCCTCAAATCCGGTGAAACGGTCTATAACCCTATCAAGGGCAAAAAAGAACGTATCGGCCGCATTTTGCAGATGCACGCAAACAACCGCGCTGAAATCAAAGAAGTTTTGGCTGGCGACATTGCCGCCGTGGTCGGTCTGAAAGACGTCACCACCGGCGAAACGCTTTGTGATCTCGACTCGCACATCCTGCTCGAGCGCATGGAGTTCCCCGAGCCCGTGATTTCGCAGGCTGTCGAACCCAAGACCAAGGCCGACCAGGAAAAAATGGGCATTGCGCTGTCGCGCCTTGCACAGGAAGATCCTTCGTTCCGCGTACGCAGCGACGAAGAATCGGGCCAAACCATTATCTCGGGTATGGGCGAGCTTCACCTGGAAGTGCTGGTCGATCGCATGCGCCGTGAGTTCGGTGTGGAAGCCAACGTGGGCAAACCCCAGGTGGCCTACCGCGAAACCATACGCAAATCGTGCGAAGAAATCGAAGGCAAGTTCGTCAAGCAATCCGGCGGTCGCGGCCAGTACGGTCACGTCGTGCTCAAGCTCGAGCCCCTGCCTCCTGGCGGTGGTTACGAATTCGTCGACGCCATCAAGGGCGGTGTGGTTCCTCGCGAATACATCCCTGCGGTGGACAAGGGTATCCAGGAAACCTTGCCGGCTGGCGTGGTTGCGGGCTACCCGGTCGTCGACGTCAAGGTTACGCTGTTCTTCGGTTCGTACCACGACGTCGACTCGAACGAAAACGCGTTCCGCATGGCTGCTTCCATGGCTTTCAAAGACGGCATGCGCAAGGCCAGCCCAGTGCTGCTCGAGCCCATGATGGCTGTTGAAGTCGAAACGCCCGAAGACTACGCCGGTAACGTGATGGGCGATCTGTCCTCCCGCCGCGGCATGGTCCAAGGCATGGACGACATCGTCGGTGGCGGCAAGGTCATCAAGGCCGAAGTGCCTCTGGCCGAGATGTTCGGTTACTCGACTACTTTGCGTTCACAGACGCAAGGTCGCGCAACCTACACCATGGAGTTCAAGCACTACGCCGAAGCTCCGAAGAACGTGGCTGACGAAGTGATTACCGCTCGCGGTAAGTAATATACAGGTCCTGCCCATCTTGTATGGTGGGCAGGGAAAATTTTGTTTCCTTGAAAACATTGATGGATTAAATCATGGCAAAAGGTAAGTTCGAACGTACCAAACCACACGTAAACGTCGGCACGATCGGTCACGTTGACCACGGCAAGACGACGCTTACGGCGGCAATCACCACCGTGCTGGCAACAGCCTTCGG
>JAKFDW010000180.1:0-10798 GCA_036675955.1 Orrella sp.
GAAACAGCGTGATATTCGGGAAATTGCGCGCCGGTTGCGCAGGCGTGATTGGGCAAAATGCGAAGTTGCGTCCCCACGGGGAAACGCGTTGCGATATCCAGATCCGGCGCGCCTTGGCGGGATAGAATGCCATGCTCCTGGTTGGCGCCCGTAAGCAGATAACCCGGCAAGATTGTGCCGTCGACACTGCAGGCCTGGCCGTAGCCGAAATCCCGTTTTTGATTTTGTGTACCGCGGTCTCGGCTCATTGCCATCCAGCCGGCATCGACAATAGCCCAGCCTTTTTCGACCTGGTGACCGATCACGGTTGTCAGTACGCTTAATGCAATATCGTTCGTGCAGCAAACCCCCACGTTGTGCATCACGAGATCGAAGAACACATAGACGCCCGCACGTACCTCGGTCACGCCATCAAGCCACGCTGCCGAAAGCGCGGTCGGTGTAGAACCCACACTTACCACCGGGCATGGCAAGTTAGCCGCGCGCAGTCGTTCCGACGCATGCACGCAGGCCAGGCGTTCCTGTTCGGCCACAGCACTGAGCGCTTCGGGCGTGTCAAAGTCGTAACTGGAACCGGCATGCGTCATGACCCCGCCCAATTGCATGCCGCCGTCATGCAACGCGCGCCCCACCTGCAGCAGCGCAGGCTCGTCGGGTTTGATGCCGGATCGATGACCGTCGCTGTCAATTTCGATCCACACTTCGAAGACCTCATCATGCTCTTGCCCGAAGGCGGCGATGGCCATTGCGGAAGCCACGCTATCCGTGATTATTTTCAGATCGCAGCCGCGGCGGCGCAAGGCCAGCACTTGCGGCAACTTGCCGGGTGTAATTCCAACAGCGTAAAGGATGTCGGTAAAACCGTTGTCGTGGAATTGCACAGCTTCCTTAAGCGTGGAAACAGTTATTCCTTGCGCGCCTGCAACACGCTGCGCGCGCGCAACAGGGATGCACTTGCTTGTCTTGACGTGCGGCCGGAAGCGTACGCCGAGCGCATCCATGCGCTTTTGCATGCGCTGGATATTGTGCTGCATGCGGGGCAGGTCGATCAGTGCCGCGGGGGTGTCCAGAGTGGCCAAGGCAAGCAAAATTGATCTCCTCGAATGCTTGGGTCAATGAAAGTACCCGACTCATACTGTAGGCTCTATAGTTGTAGTTATGGTTCAATAAAAATACATCAATCATTAAGCTGAACTGAATGATTCGCATCGAAGACCTGCAGCTGGCCGTTGCCCTGGCAAAATCCCCATCGCTTAGTGCCGCAGCGCGCACGCTCAATGTCACACCCTCCGCGCTGTCGATGCGCCTGCGTAAGCTGGAGGCTACTCTTGGCGTGGCGCTTGCCACGCGTACAGCCCGGCGCCTTAGCCTCACGCCAGAAGGCGAGCGTTTTGCCAGCGAAGGGGCCATCCTTCTGACGCAGCTGGAGGCGCTGCCGGAATCCTTCAAGCGAGAAGATAGCCGCCTGACCGGCACGCTGCGTATTGCGGCGCCTTTCGGCTACGGGCGGCATCACATTGCCCCCTTGATGGCCCGCTTTGGCAGGCTGCATCCTGGCTTGCGCTTGCAGCTGGTTCTACGGGAAGCTCCCTGGGCTGACCGACAGGACGCCGATGCCGTGGTGCATATCGGGACAGTCCGGGATTCCTCCTGGGTGGCTCACCCCCTGGCGCGCAACGAGCGTTGGCTGTGCGCCAGTCCCGCTTATCTGCGCCTTCGCGGCATGCCCCATACCCCGCGCGACCTACTTGCTCACGACTGCATCTGTATTCGGGAGAACGACGAAGATATGACGCTGTGGTCCTTTCGGCGTGTACCGGAATATCCGAACGAGCGCGTTGCAGCTCGGGAATCATTGCGCATCGAGCCAGCCTTTTTAACCAACGATGGCAGCACGGCGCGTTATTGGGCCGAGCAGGATTTGGGCCTGGTTCTGCGTTCCGAATGGGACGTAGCCGATTCGTTGGCGCGAGGGACTTTGGTAAGAGTGTTGGAGCAGTGGCAGTTTGATAACGCGCCCGTAATGCTGCTGGTGCCCACGCGCAAGGGGCGTTCAGCGCGCGTGCAGGCGTTCTTGCAGTTTGCCCAGGAAGCATTGGGGCGCGTATAGCATATCGTCGCTGCCGCACTGGCGGCGCCGAAAACTCGCCTCGCCTACCGCGACGGAAACTCGCGCGGCGGATGGCCGTCGTACGCAGGCAGATACTGGCGCGGTATCGGTCCCTTGTTGCGCCCGCCCTGTTGCGACTGCTCCCAGGCGTGGGAAAGGATGCCAACGGATCGCGAAAGACAAAACAATCCACGCGCGAGCGGTGCCGGGAAGCCGAGTTCGGCATAAATCACCGCCGTCGCTCCGTCGATGTTCATGGGGATGGCCTTGCCTTTTCTGGCAGTCAGTTCATTCTCTATCGCACGGCCTATCGCGGCAAACTTGCCCGATACCACCCCTTTGTCAGCCGCCCGATCAACCAGTTCCAGTAAACGCGGGGCACGCGGGTCGACAGGATGGAAACGGTGCCCAAAGCCGGCTACGTACTTGCCCTGCTCCCGAATAAATTCATCCAGGGCCTGTCGTGTCGCATCGACTTCGTCCATGCCCGCCTGTATGTAGTCGGCAACGTTCTGGTACAGGCCGACGGCCTGTTCGCCCGCACCGCCGTGTACATCACCCAATACATTCACGGCCGAGCCCATGGCGTTGTTCAATCCGACGCCGCAGGTAATAGCCATGCGCGCGATGGCGATGCTTGGCGCCTGGGGGCCATGATCGACCCCCGACACCAGGGCGGCTTCCAGCAAGGCGCCCTGACCCGGCGCGGGCAACTCTCCCCGCAGCATCAACCAGATCATCTCGGCAAATCCGAGATTGCCGATCAAATCTTCAATAGCGTAGCCACGATACCGGATGCTGCCTGGCTTCATATCGATGATTTCAGTGCGCCACCAATTTTTGCTGGCCGTACCGTCCTCTGTCTTGCCATCGCTCATACTGCCCCCTGTTGTTTGAATTGATTTATTTGATCGTCGTCATAGCCCAGCTGTGCCAGCAGTTCGTCGGTATCCTGGCCAAGCATGGGAGGCGGAAGATCGACCGATGGCGCCTTGCAATTCACTTTGAAACCACTGCGCACGACTTCGATATCCCTGCCGACGCCGGCTACCGCCTCAAAATTGGCTATCATCCCGCGATCGCGTATTTGCGGATGTGCCAGCACCTCGCTTACGGTATAGACAGGCCCGGAGGGTATTTGCTTTGCCGTCAGCAAAGGCCACCATTCGGCGGCAGAGCGTGCCGCCAACGCCAGCTCCAATTGTTCCTTCAGCAAATCGCGGTTTTGCAGCCGGGACTGACGTGTCGAGTAACGACTGTCAGTAATCAGCTCAGGCATTTCCAATACCTTGCACAAGGCCTCGAATTGCTCTTGTTTATTTGCGGCAATGTTCAACAGACCGCTGGCGGTCTTGAATGTACCCGACGGACTCGCCGTAAAGTTTTCATTGCCCATCGGACGGGGCATATGGCCGGCGTTCAGGTAATTCGAGACCACCCAACCCATGGTGGCGATCACCGATTCCAGCATCGACACATCGATGAAACGCGCCTCGGTACGCGATGTATCGGCCAATGCCGCCGTCAGCGCAAACGCCGCCGTAAGCCCTCCGATGGTGTCCGCAATGGGATATCCGACCCGGTAGGGGGCCGTTTCGGGTTCACCGGTAATGCTCATGACTCCCGACATGCCCTGGATGATTTGATCGTAGGCCGGCAAGCCTTTGAGGGGCCCTTCCTGGCCAAACCCTGAAATAGCACAGTAAACCAGGCGAGGTTGATGCTGCCGCAATACATCAAAGCCCAGACCCAGACGGTCCATGACACCCGGCCGGAAGTTCTCCACCACCACATCGGCGCTTTCGACGAGGCGAAGGAAAACCTCCTTGCCCTTCAGACTTTTCAGATTGACGGTAATCGATCGCTTGCCTGCGTTCTGGGCCAGGAATGAAAGTCCCATCAAGCCGCTGTTCAACTCCGAATCCGCGCCCAGCTGGCGTGCGAGGTCGCCGGTTCCCGGCGTTTCCACCTTGATGACGTCCGCGCCCATCAGCGCTAGCTGATGACAGCAAAAGGGCCCAGCCAATACATTGGTCAGGTCCAGGACCCGTATTTTCTTTAAAGGTTTGTCCATGAATCGATATCTCGAAGAGCAGGTGCCGACACAAGCACAAAAGTTTACGGTGCCGGCATTCCTGCGTTAGGAAGCAGAGATCATGGATTTCTACTTGATGCTTATATTGCCGTCCTTGATGATCTTGGACCACTTGGCTGAGTCATTGGCAATCAAATCGTTGAATTCTTTGGTCGTCCCGCCCAGCACAACGTTGCCTTCCTCCATAATCTGGTCGCTCAGGCTCTTGGTTCTCAGGACTTCATTGATATGGCTGTTCAATACCTCAATGACTTCCTGGGGTGTGCCTGCAGGTGTCAGAATGCCGGTCTTGGAAGCGGCTTCGAAGCCGGGCAGCGTACGGGCCAGCGGAGGTACGTTCGGCAGTTGGGGAATGGATTCCAAAGTCGTAATTGCCAGCATGCTGATTGCGGGATTATCGACCTGGGACATTGCCGCGGGCGTTGATGCAAAAAAGGCGTCGACCTGGCCGCCCAACAGATCGTTCATGGCAGGGGCTGCGCCTCGGTACGGAACATTCAGCAGTTCGATACCCGCTTCACTGGCAAAAAACCGACCCGTGATATCGCCCACCGTACCTGTGCCGGCATTGCCCACTGTCAATTTGCCCGGATTGGCCTTGGCGTATTCGACCAGTTCGGCCACCGTCTTGTATGGCTTGTCTGAACGGACCACCAGGACCATGGGCTGAGATGCGACCGACACCACCGGGGCAAAGTCCTTGGCGACGTCATATGAAATATTGTCGTAGAGATAAGGATTGATCGACAGATTCGAAGTCTGCCCCAGCGCGACGTTGTAACCATTGGGCGTCGCCCGGGCAAGTATTCCCATGCCAACAGTGCCGCCGGCGCCTGGACGATTTTCGACAATCACGTTCCACTTGAATTTCTCGGTCAGGGCATTGGCCACAAAGCGAGCCATGGTATCGGTGCCGCCCCCTGGCGGGAATGGCACCAGCAGCTTGATGGGCTGGCTGGGATAGGCATCGGCAGCCTGGGCTATTGGCGTCACGGCTATGACACTCAGCATTACCGACGTAACGGCAACAAGGTTTCGCAACTTGATCATGATATCTCCTGGAATTTATGTTTGTTCTTGGAAAATGAAACACCCCTTTTCGGGCAAGCACTAAACAGGTAAGCCTTTTGCCCGCAATACCGCGTTGAACCGTTCGGGGTCTGAGCTACCCTGCAAATTTGACAGACGAATCGCCTGCTCCTTCTTCAGATGCGACTGCACGCGTGGCAGCAACGCTTCAATCTCTTCAGCGGGAATGCAGATTACGCCGTCCGCATCACCCAGCATCAGGTCACCGGGCCGCACCACCATGCCCGCACAAGCGATCGGCACATTGATCTGGCCTGGTCCTTCCTTGCTCGGCCCCCTGTGTGTATGGCCTTTCGCAAAGACCGGCACTTTGCCATCCGCCCACTCGACCAGATCGCGAATCGCCCCGTCAATGACAAAGCCGCCGATTTTTTTTGTCATGGCAGTCGTGCGCATCAAGCCACCGATCAGCGCCTGGGTAAGGTCTCCGCCGCCGTCGATCACAATAATGTCGCCGGGCTGCGCCATCATGAAGGCCTTATGTATCATCAAGTTGTCGCCAGGGCGCACTTGCACGGTAAGAGCAGGTCCGCACAAGCCCAACTGCAAATTGTTGTGGTATGCCTTCAATCCCATGGCGCCCAGCGAGCGGCCCATGCAATCGCCCGCGACCGCGACGGGAACGTCAGCAAACAAGCGAAGCAAGCTGCCTGGAACTCTTCCAGGCATCTCGTTGATGCGATAGCCTTGCGGCCATTCCTCGGTGATGGACATTTCTTCTCCTGCTAATTCAGTGATCCAGACTTTTGATATTGACTACCTTGCCGTCTGACAGGGTCCCATTTTTCAAGTAGCCCAGAACGTTATCGACCGCCCCCACCGCCATTGCACTTAGCGCAGCCGGCGTCGAACCTCCTACATGAGGCGTCAAGACTACGTTCTCCATAGTGAGCAATGGGTTGGACGCTGCCATGGGCTCATCGGCCGTTGTGTCCAGCCCCGCCGCCGTCAGTTTCTTGCTGGCCAGGGCCTGGACAAGTGCCGTTTCGTCAATCACTTCGCCCCGCGCCGTATTGATCAGGATTGCCCCGTCAGGCAATAGCGCCAATTCCTTTGCGCCTATCAGCCCGCGCGTACTGGCGGTAAGGGGGATATGCAGGCTCAGCACATCAGACCTGACCAGCATGTCGTCCAGCTCGCTCAGCAATTCGACATCTGTTTGCATCGTATCGGCCTTCGCATACGGGTCGTACGCCAACACGCGCATGCCAAGGACACTGCAAAAGGAAGCCACCAACTGCCCGATTTGCCCATAACCCACCAGCCCAATAGTCCTGCCTTTGAGTTCCAAACCATCTTGCAGGCGCGGCCAGCGCCCCGCCTTTACTTCACTATCCATGTACGCGATGCGGCGGGCCGCGGCCAGCATCAAGCCCAGCGTCATTTCGGCAACCGACTGCGCGTTGGCGCCAGGCGTCACGAACACGGGGATGCCGCGCTCGGCACAAGCCTGGACGTCGATATTGCTGACTCCCACTCCGTGCTTGGATACGACTTTCAATGTGCGGCACGACGCTATGGCCCGGGCCGACAGTGTCACCGTCCGGGAAATAACCGCATCAACGCTTTCATTCCGGAGTATTTCTTCAACCTCCGCGGCGTCAGCACCTCCTTGCAGGAAGATCACCCTGCAACCTTCCTTCGCCAGCAAAGCTATGCCTTCAGGACTTAAAGTGCGAGCGGTAACCAAAACGGTATAAGACATAGGTAGCAATCAGTCAGGGGGGGCGATACGTGCCATTAAACGCAATCCCTGATATAACTGTCTATTCAACAATATTGATTGATCAATAACCGTGAGCAATGAATTAAATATCGACATACGCGACCTGCGCTATTTCGAAACGATCGCCGCACTCAAGCATTTGGGCCAGGCTTCCGAAGTACTGCATCGTAGCCAGCCGGCCTTGACCAAATGCGTGCAAAGGCTGGAAGCGGAGCTGGGCGCCGCTTTGTTCGAACGCAAAGGCCGCGGCCTGGAGTTGACGGCTGTAGGCAAAGAGTTTTATTTGCGCGCCACAAAAATCCGGGAAACCCATGACCGCTATCTAAGCGATATGAAAGGGTTTATTGACGGGTCCGCAGGAAAAGTGCGAGTGGGTTGCGGCCCCATCACCGCGGACTACCTGTTGCCCGTCATATGCAATCTGGCCCTGAAGCATGCTCCGAATGTCGCGCTGGAGATCACCATTGGCACCAATTATTTCCTGAAAGAACAGATACGGCAGGAAAGGCTGGATTTGATTGTGGGTGTCGTGTCGAACGACAACGAGTTCATCAACCAGCCGTTCATTGACGATATCGTTGTGGTCGCCGCACGCAAAGGACATCCGGTATTCGATATAAAGTCTTTAGACCTGCCGCATCTTTTACGATACCACTGGATCTTGCCCACGCCGCCTGTAGAGAGCCGCAAGTGGCTGGATAATGTCTTTGCGTCGCACAAGCTCTCCAAGCCGAGCGCGCACATTGAAACAAACTCTCTGCCGTCTATCCACGACCTGATAGGCGGTACCGACTTGTTGTGTTTCCTGTCCCGATTGACGCTGGATCATCCCAAGACCCGCGGCCTGCTGCAGGAAGTCGAGCTAAAGGAAACGACCATGGCGCGGCAGTTGGGAATAACGTATCCGCACGGATCCCTTACGCCGGCCACGCTGCAGTTGATCGAACTGTTGAATCAGCACCATTCCCATGGGCTTCGCGGCAACAAAAAATCACCCTGAGGCTGGTTCGTTGGTTATGCGCAAGAGATTTGCTATGGTGCGTCATGGAACAACAGCTCCAGCCCGATGCGCTCGCCGCTGCGCACGGGACTTATTGCATGCTTGATGTTGGTCCGATAGTATCCCCGGCCGCCCTTGCACGGCCTTTGCGACACCGTAATGATGGCCGCATCGCCCCGATGCAGTGGCAGGACCATAGGTCGCGACTGCATGCGGGGGCGCTGCTCCGTCATCACGAACTCGCCACCTGTGAAATCCTTTCCCGGCTCGGACAGCAGCGCCACCAGTTGCAAGGGAAAGACCAGCATACCTTCGGCACGCTGATGCAAGGGCTGATGGTCGTACTGGCGCAGTCGGCTCAGATTCGACTGAGCGCGGGCCTGGCCCGCCTGTTTGTTCCGCTCCTGGAACGCGTTAAAGGTGGCCGGAAACCGCTCTTCAACGCCCAGGGCTTCATTCCAGCGGTTGGCAATGGCCGACAGGGGCTCATACAAGGCGGCACGCCATGCGTCCAACGGCTCGGGCAATGCCTGTGTCAGGAAAAACACATCGCCACAGCCAGGCTCGTTCGTTGCAAGCGGCGGGCAGGCAGCGGCAGGCGTATCGGCCCAGGCAGCCATGAGGCTCGCCAGCCTTGCGTCCAGCAAGCCTGGAAGAATCGCATAAGCTTCCTGATCCAGCTGGGCGGCAATCTCCGTCCAGTTCAGCTTGGCAACAGAATCGTTATTGAAATCGATCATGGCGGGCTTCTCGTTTCATCAAACAGGCTGCCGCGTTGGAATTCTCCACAGATACCAGGCAGCCACGGTTCGGTATGGGCTCCAGGCCTTGCCGATATCGCGCATCAGGCGTGGAGCAGGCGCTTTTTCCAGGTGCTTCAGGCGACGGTAGCCCTCGCGCACGCCGTAATCATCGACGGGCAGAATATCCGAACGTTCCAGGGTATAGATCAAAAACATTTCGACGGTCCAGCGGCCGACCCCGCGTAGCGTAACCAGGCGATCAATCAATACGTCGTCGGACAAAAGCAAGGCCTCCTCGCGGGTCGGCACGACGCGATCAACAGTGGCTTGGGCGATGCCGCGGATAGTGGCGAGCTTGGTAGCTGAAAGCCCGCAGGTACGCTGCCGCTCCGGGTCGGTGGCCAGCAATTGTTCTGGCGACGGAAAGGCCTCGCCCGGATAGAGCGCCAGCAGTCGGCCAAGGATGGCGTCGCCCGCCTTGGCATGAAGCTGTTGGTAGGCGACGGCACGCACCAGTGCCTCGAAGGGTTCGCGCGCGGGCTTGGCCTCATGCAGGCACGGGCCGGTCGCGGCGATATGGCGCGCCCAATCCTCGTCAAGGCCGGCAAGAAAATCGGCAGCCTGCCGGTATGCCTGCGGCGGCGAGCTGGCATACTGAGTTTCATGGGCCACTAGATCCTCGCCTTCATCGCTCATCCCGCCTTGCGGAAGGTGAAGTTGATACGCTGGCTTCCCAACAACGGGTGCGGCTGGTCCTTGAGCGGCATCACGCCGTGATATCGCAACCTGTCTTCGCCGCCCCAAACCACCACGTCGCCGTGATGAAGGGCAATCTTCATCGCCTTATCGCTGCGCTCGTGACCGCCAAACAGGAAAACCGCAGTCATGCCGAGCGACACGGAGACGATGGGAGCGTCGTAATCACGTTCGTTCTTATCCTGATGCAAGGACAGGCGCGCACCGGGCAGATAGCGATTGATCAGGCAGGCGTCGGGTTCAAAATCGTGGAAGCCGGCCGCGGCTGCCGCCTCGCGAGCCATTCTGGCAAATACCGTCGGCATGGCTGGCCAAGGCCGGCCACTATCCGGATCAATCCTTGTGTAGCGATAGCCACGCCGGTCCGTCGTCCAGCCCAGGCTGCCGCAATTGCTCAGCGCCACCGACATGGAGAATCCGCCTGGTGTGACCATGTGCCGGAAAGGCGATCCCTGCTCCACGATCCGGATAGCGGGCAGCAACTCTTCCACAAAGGGCAGCGCAAAGCCGCGCAAAACAAGCGCGCGTGGGCCCAGCGATTCGCGTTCGCCCGTGCTGGCTGCAAACAGTTCAAGGTTCATGTCGTTCCGGTCTATCCACTGATCAGCGTGCATCATGGAAAATCAGGCCTACCGTATGGCGATGCCCACTGTGCAACCGACTGACACCGTGGCGCATCGCTACCTTGCGCGTACCTGCCCGCTTGCCCTGTACCGGGCGCTGGTTTACGGCGAAGACTACGGCATCGCCCTGCTGCAGCGGCACGACGTTAACGCGTTGGCAACCCGGTCTACTCTCAGTCATCACGAACTCCCCACCAGTGAAATCCTCGCCGGGGCGCGACAGCAAGATGGCAATTTGCAGCGGAAATACGAGCTCGCCATACAGGTCTTGATGCAGGCAGTTGTAGTCGTCCTTGCCGTATTGAAGCATCAACGGCGTGGGACGCGTCTGGCCGGCAGCGCGGCAGCGCATGAGAAATCCTGCCAGCGTATCCGGATAGCGCACATCGATGCCAAGCTGTCCGTTCCATCGGTTGGCGATGGGAACCAGACAAGGATACAGCGCGGTCCTTAATGATTCAATTATGGCGGGCAGCGGGTATGAAAAATATTTGTACTCCCCCCGCCCGAAACCATGTCGCGCCATCACGATACGTGTGCGGAAATGCTCGTCTTGCGCGTACAGCGCCGTCAGCTGACTGCACTGCTCCATCGTCAATAGGCCCGAAAGTATGGCGTTGCCATGGGCGTCGAGCGATTGCTCGACGCTTTCCCAG
>JAKFDW010000181.1:0-2252 GCA_036675955.1 Orrella sp.
AGCCATGCGCCAGCTGGCCGGCATGGCCGGCAGCATGTTTCTGCAAAGCAGAACGCCTATCAATCCCATTCGCCCTCAAAACGCACCAGTAGGGTCATGGCATTTTGCTTGCCGAACCCAGCCGGTCTGAAGACAATGGAATTCGTCAAAAAAAACCAGAAGGATCTCCCATGAAAGGCGACGCCCAAGTCATTGAGCACCTGCAGGCCCAGCTCAAAAACGAGCTGACTGCCATCAACCAGTACTTTCTGCACTACCGGATGTACAAGCACTGGGGCCTGGACAAGCTGGCCAAGAAGGAATACGAGGAATCCATCGGCGAAATGAAGCATGCCGACAAGCTGATGGACCGCATCTTCGTGCTGGAGGGCCTGCCTAACCTGCAGGACCTGGGCAAGCTGATGATCGGTGAAGACGTGCTGGAAGCGCTGAATTGCGACCTGAAGAGCGAGCAAGGCGCCCAAGCCACGATCAAGGACGGCATTGCCCATTGCGAGACCGTGCGTGACTATGTCTCGCGCGACCTGCTGCAGGAAATCCTCGACGACACCGAAGAACACATCGATTTTCTGGAAACCCAAATCGATCTGGTCGACAAAGTCGGCATTCAGAACTACCTGCAAAGCCAGATGGGCGAGGTCAGCTGAGCGCAGTACCGCAGCACGCTTCGGGCAAATAGCCCGGCGCACAGAACAAAGCAAAGGGGCCTGAACGGCCCCTTTGTCGTTCCGGAAGCCCCATCCGGATGCCCATCTATCGCATTAAAACCACATCCAACCTGATTTCTGGCGGCTTTTGGGGGAAGATCGACTCGAAGTTATTACGAATCATTATCATTTGACATACACTCGGAGACGAACTTTACGAACCAGCCAAACTCATTGTCCCGACGGGACAGCTTCGAGCATAGCCAAGCTATTTCCTGAAACCCGATCCGCCTGCGTCCAGGTGGATGACGCTTGGAGGCCAACTTGGCACACCCTTCCGCTCGCGCCGCACGCTCTGCGCGCAATAAGAAATCCCGTCTGTCGCCCGTTGCCATCGCCACAACGAACACGTCGGCATCGTCCAGCCCAGCCCTCTTGCCTCTTGGCGCGTTGATGCTGGCTGTGTCCGTTTCCAGCTGGGCACAAAACGTCACGCCAATCCCCAGCGCCACACCCGCTGCATCGTCTACTCAGGCTGAAGGTAAAACCCTGGCCCCCGTGGTGATCAAGGAAAAAGCGGCCGCCGCAGAAGGCAAGGACTCGGTGCGCGCCACTCGCTCAACCATCGGCAAAGGCAACCAGGAACTGCGTGATATTCCCCAGTCTGTCACCGTAGTCACGGAAAAACTGATTGACGACCGCAATCTGGATACCGTGAAAGAGGCCCTGAAAAATACCGCGGGCATCACTTTTCTGGCGGCAGAAGGCGGCGAGGAAGATATTCGCTTGCGCGGCTTTGCGTTGCAAAGCACTGGCGACGTTTTTGTCGATGGCATTCGTGACCCGGCGTTCTATGAACGTGACACGTTCAACCTGGACCGCCTTGAGTTGCTGCGCGGCTCTGCATCCATGCTGTTTGGCCGCGGCTCCACCGGCGGCGCGGTCAACCAGGTCAGCAAATTGCCACGTCTGATCAATGAAAACGAGATTTCCACCACCCTGGGCAGTCACAACTACAAGCGCGTGACGGGCGACTTCAACATCAAGACCGGTGAAGACGCCGCACTGCGCATCAATGCCATGGCTACCAAGGCCGACAACAACGGCGCGGGCAGCAGCATCGACAAAAAGGGCCTGGCGGTGTCTTACCGTCTGGGCATCGGCACTACCGACGAGTTCCTCGCCAGCCTGTACTACCTTGACAACAACAACGGCATGAACTACGGCCTGCCGTGGATTCGCCCCAACGCCAGCTCACCAGCAAGGGACACGACCGTCCTGCCGGTGGATCCCAAAAACTATTACGGCGCAGCCAGCGACTACAACGCCGGCAGCGCCACCATGGCAACGCTCGGCCACATACACCGCTTCAGCAGCGACAGTGAACTGAAAACACAATTGCGCGTCGGAAAATTCGAGCGCGACCAGCGCGCCAGCACCATTCGTCTTGGCGCAGCGGCACTGCAACCCGGCGGCGTCGCCGCCACGCTGGCCAGCTTCGGCCCGAACACCGTATTGACGCGCGGCACCCAACTCAAGATCCAGAACCTGGATACCGTGAATCTGCAAAGCGACTTCAGCACCAAGTTTGCTGCTTTGGGTGTG
>JAKFDW010000182.1:0-10196 GCA_036675955.1 Orrella sp.
CCCCAGGCCTTCCCGGTAAAAGTTCAGGGATCTTTCAAGATCGTCCACGCCGATGGTGAGGACTGTGAGACGCGGTTTCATGAATCCTCCAAAATTGAATGATTGACGCAGGCATGCTAGCACTCAATCATTTTTCACGTAGGCGGACGCGTTCTTCAAATCGTCCAGCCACCTTTCAAATGCCTGCTCGCGCTCGGCCGGCGGCCCGCGCAGCAGCGCGGAAGGATGAAGCGTCACCAATATCGGTAAACCGTCCGGACTCTCCAGCCACGTTCCCCTCTCCCGCATGACGGCGACGGGTCGTCCCGCAAGCGCTCTCGCAGCCGTTGCGCCCAGCGCCACCACAGCTTTCGGCTGAACCAGCGCCAGCTCCCGATCCAGCCATTGCATACAGGCTTCTACCTCCTGCTGCGCGGGCGATTTGTGTAAGCGCCGCTTGCCGCGCAACTGAAATTTGAAATGTTTCACCGCATTGGTGAGATAGATTGAGCTACGGGGCCACTCAAGCTGCTCGAGCGCCTTATCCAGAAGACGGCAAGTTGCGCACCGGCTCGCAATTCGTCAATTCCGGCGTCCGGGGGAAGTCGATCGGACGCGCGTTGCGGCTCTTCAGTCGGCATGTGGTACTCCCTAGTGCAGTCACGAAGTTCGCAGGCAATGCCCGTGCCGGCAAGACTGCCATTAAGACGGTATACCGGATAGCCAACCCACCGCTCCAGATCTCAGGCACGAAACTTGCTCTTCGCACGTGCAAATTCAATACTTATAACAATCCCACCGGAGACACCATGGATCAAGCCTATATCAAATCCGACAGGAACGAACGCAATGGCGAACCTAGCGGCGAGCGGCGCCCTCTAATCTGGCGCCCCGGCGCGAAAAGCTACGCAAGCACGCCGAAGCCGGCGCCCGGTTCAATGCCGCGGCCTGTTTCGGATCCAGCAGCAATACCATCCACCCGCGAGGAAGCACCACAGCGGTGAAAGCACGATAAGGAGCAAAGATATGGCAAACGCCAAACTGGAACCCGGAGACGGCAGCATCTCTTTGGGGAAAGACAAGCAAAAACGACAAACCGAAAAAGAAGAGGAAAAGGACCTGTTGCCCGAGTTGGGCCTGAAACGCCCCACAAAGTCAAAAGATGGCGACAACAAGCCCACCCCGGCCGACCCGGGAATAGATCTGGGCGGCTAAGCGGACGCCAAGCGATCAGGGCTTGAGGTCGATTTCAAGCCTTATGCCATCGCCCCGATAGGTCACCTCTGCATAGTACAAAATTGAATTGTCGGGGGATGTGAATGTCCTTACTACGTTCGCCACGGGCGCATCTACCGGTATGCCCAATAGCGACGCGGTTTCCGCATCGGCCGTGCCTATGCTCAAGGTTTGCCTGGCCTGGGAAATTTCGACTGCTTTGCTGGCCACCATCAAGGGAATGACTGGCTGGCGGCGAAATTTCTCGGGATCCAGATTGAACACCCGCTGGGCAATATAGAGCGAAATTACACAGTAGGGCCGCCCGTCTAGCGAGTGTAGCCGCCGCATGTGTATGTACTGCGGAGGCTGGTCCGCCGCAATCGGCAGGGCACGAGGAACCTCATCAATACTCAGGATGTGAGGGACAAGGAAACGATACGTCTGGGCGAGATCGTTGAGCGAAGTCTCCAACGGAGTGGTCTTGATTGGTGTCGCCGCCTCATTGACGAAAGTACCCTGGCCTCGTCGACTCGACAATAAACCTTCTTTGACGAGCATCTGTACAGCTTGCCTGGCAGTGGGCCGCGCTACGCCAAACTCCGTCGCCAAAACATGCAAAGACGGCAACGTTTCACCGGCACACCAGGCCCCGCTTTCGATGCGGTGACGAAGACGATCGGCAATTATGACGTAACGGGGAATCGGGCCGGACGGAATTGCCTTATACCCGCCGGAACTGACAGTACTGTCGGTTTTTTTTATCTTCGGAGGAACGTCGGGTTCAGTCATACAAACGGGTCGCGGGACAATGTGCCATGGTGGGCGGAGGGCTGGGCACGCTAAGTGTAAGCCACAACTCGTCCATGAGCGTTTTGTTGTCGATTTTAAAAGTATAGTATTATTTACTTTATTACCTTTAACGCCGCGCCGGTCCCGATGCAGTTCATGTGCTGCGGCAGTTGGAGTGCGAAACTCGTCATCCTGGAGAGCCATACGTGCCTCACGAGAAAGATACTTCCTTTGAAATAGCAGCGATTGAAGCGTTTGTGTTTCGCGCCCCGGCCGATCCACCCGTGCGCACTTCATTTGGCATCATGCACAGCCGACCCGCCCTGCTGGTAAGGCTGATAGATACCGATGGCATCACCGGATGGGGCGAAGTCTGGTGCAATTTTCCCTCGGTGGGCGCCGAGCATCGCGCACGGCTGTTGACAGAAATCCTGCGGCACGCGCTGTGTGGGTGCAAGTGGCCTTCACCACAAGCCTGTTTCGAAGCGCTTACCGCCAAGATGCACATTCTCGCCATTCAATCGGGTGAGCCCGGCCCATTGGCTCAGGCCATCGCCGGCATCGACATTGCCGTCTGGGACATTCTCGGGAAGCGCTCGGGCCAGCCCTTGTGGAAACTGCTTGGTGGTAGCGACACAGTCGAAGTGTACGCATCCGGAATCAATCCTGATGAACCGCTGCGCATGGTGGAAGAAAAAGCCCGCGAGGGCTACACGGCCTTCAAACTGAAAGTAGGCTTCGACGACGACCGTGATGTCGCCAATGTGCGCAGTCTACGGGCGGCCTTGGGCAATGGCGCCACGCTGATGGTCGATGCGAATCAGGGGTGGAACATGGAGCAGGCAAGCGCCATGATCGCCAGGCTGGAGCCTTATGACCTCACATGGATCGAGGAGCCGGTCGCCGCCGACACTCCTCTGGCGCATTGGCGACTACTCGCACAGCGGACGTCTATCAAGCTGGCTGCCGGCGAAAATCTCCGGGGCGTGACGGCGTTCGAGGCGGCGGGCGATGAAGGCGGCTTGCGCGTCATCCAGCCCGACCTGGGCAAATGGGGAGGATTCAGCGGATGCTTGCAGGTGGGCCGTTATGCGCAACAACAGGGACGTTGGTTCTGCCCGCACTGGCTCGGCGGGGGTATCGGCTTGATGGCTTCCATGCACCTGAAGGCGGCACTGGGAGGCAACGGCTATGTAGAGGTGGACTCCAATCCGAATCCCTTGCGCGAGATGCTGGCTGAACCCGGTTTTACGGTCAATCGCGGCCACGTTACCCTGTCCGGCCGCCCGGGCCTGGGCGTGGAGCCCATGCTTGACCAAGCTGCCCAATACCTTGCACCCATGCATCGAGCCTGACACCGTGCCAAAGAAAATAGTCATTTCCGAATTTATGGACCAGGCCGCTGTCGAGTGGCTGGGCGGCCGTTTCGAAGTCCGCTACGAGCCAGGCTGGCACGGCCAGACTTCCAACCTCGCATCGGCGCTGGCCGACGCCGATGCGCTGATCGTCCGCAACCGCACCCAGGTGACCGCCGCGCTGCTACAGCAACAAACCCGCCTGCGCGCCGTTGGCCGTTTGGGCGTAGGACTGGAAAATATCGATCTCGAAGCCTGCCGCCGGCAGCATATCGACGTCATACCTGCCATCGGCGCGAATGCCGCAGCCGTGGCCGAATACGTGGTGTGTTGCTCCATGCAGATGTTGCGCCCCATCTGCGGCGCGACAGCCGGGATGGTGGGCGGCTCATGGCCGCGCGACCGTCTTGCACAAGGACAGGAAATTGGTGGAAAGGTGCTGGGACTTGCGGGCCTGGGATCCGTAGGCCGCCTAACCGCCAATCTGGCGCGCAATGTGGGAATGCGCGTCATCGCCTATGACCCAACGCTGGGCCCGGCCGATCCTGCCTGGGACACGGTGGAGCGGCGCGGCGAGCTTGACCACGTTTTTCGCGATGCCGACGTGGTGTCGCTTCATGTTCCCCTGATCGACAGCACGAGGAACCTGGTGGATGCACGCCGCCTGGCCTTGATGCGCAAAGGCGCCATGATCATCAACGTCGCGCGCGGCGGTGTCGTAGATGAAGCGGCATTGGCGGCCGCCCTTTCCAGCGGTCATCTGGGCGGAGCAGCCATCGATGTTTACGTGCAAGAACCTTTACCGGCAGGGTCAGTATTCTCAGGGGTCCCTAACCTGATACTGACACCGCATATAGCCGGTGTAACAGCTGAATCGAATGTACGCGTGTCCTTTTTGATAGCGCAACGCATTGCAGACCACATCAGCAAAATCCACAACGAGGAGATATAAGATGAAGTTCAAGAATATTATGATTGCCGGAATGCTGGCCCTAAGCGGGATCGCCGCTGCCCAGGCGGAACAATGGCCAGATAAGCCGGTAACCATCGTCGTCCCGTACTCAGCAGGCGGCGGCACAGACTCGATCGCCAGATTACTGGCGCAAAAGCTGACTGAACGCTGGAAGCAAACCGTGGTCGTTTCAAATAAGGATGGTGCAAGCGGCACTATAGGCGCGGCCTATGTCGCGCGTGCCAAGCCGGACGGCCTGACCATCATGCTTTCGGCAACCGCCGAAGTGGTCATCAGCCAGCACATCATGGACAAAATGCCCTATGACCCGGAAAAGGATCTCAAGCCCGTCACGCTTGCAGTCAAACTGCCCTTCCTGCTGGTCGCCAACCCCAGCAAGCCCTATAAGACTGTCGAAGAGCTCGTGGCCTATGCGAAGGCCAATCCGGACTCAATAACTTATGCCTCATCTGGCTCGGGCACGCCGCAACACCTTGCTGCAGCGCTTCTTGAGCAAATCAGCGGCACGAAAATGATACACGTCCCGTACAAGGGCGTCGCCCCCTCCATCAGCGCCTTGCTTGCGGACCAGATTGATATCGGCTTTGTGGGCCTGCCTATCGGACTGTCGCATGTAAAGGCCGACAAGCTGCGTCCTCTAGGCCTATCTTCTAAAACGCCTTCGGATACCGTGCCGACCGTGCGGCCCATTGCGGAAACCAAAGGACTTGAAGCTTTCGAACTGAACCAGTGGTTCGGTATTTTCGTACCCGGCGGCACCCCCGACGACATTGTCCACCAGATTCAACAAGACATCGCGGCCGTGCTGGAGTTGCCGGACCTTCGGGCCACACTGGAAGCCCAGGGCGCTCAGCCCAGCGGCATGCCCACGGATGAATTCAAGAAGTTCGTGAGCGCCGAGCGCACGAAATTCGGGAAGATCGTGGAATCGGCAAATTTATAATAGCCACAGCCTTGCCCGCGTGCCTGCGTCAAATGCGGGCAAGGCATTCTGCACGAACTACTGCAGCTTGAGTCCGGCACTTTCGATCAGGTCGCGATTTGCCTGAAGTTCTTCACCGATCTGGGCGGAAAAGTCCTGGGGAGTGCCGGTCATGGGGATATTGCTGCTTCCAGTCAGCAATTTCTGAATCTCCGGCGTCGCAATAACCGCATTGATCTCTGTATTCAAGCGCGTGACAACGGCATCCGGCGTCCCCGCTGGCGCAAAGAACCCAAACACCGACATTTTGTTGGCCTTGGCATAGCCCAATTCCGTAAATGTGGGCACATCAGGCAGGAACTCCACCCGCTTTGGAGCGGCAATGGCAATGGCATGAAGCGCGCCGCGCTGTATATGCCCGAGCAGTGCGGAGCTTACATTCGTTGATATCAACTCGAACTGCCCGCCCAGTGCGTCGTTGGTTTGTTGACCGCTGCCCTTGTAGGGCACGTGCGTGACATTGACCTTGGCGTCGTGCTGGAACTGTTCCAGCATCAGATGACCGACCGAACCCGGCCCGGATGTTGCCCACCGCAAAGCACCCGGCTTTGCTTCGGACTGGCTGATTACGTCTTTAAGGCTCTTGCCCTGGAAGGCACCGGTGCCCAGCAGCACCACTGGGGAAACCATGACGCTGGCCACTGGAGCAATATCCTTCTTCGGGTCATAGGCCACGCTGGAAATCAGCGGAGACAGCGCGACCGGGCTGATCGATGAAAACCCGATGGTGTAGCCGTCAGGCTTGGCCTTTGCCACGGCAGCCATGCCTACGGTTCCGCCTGCGCCGCCTTTGTTCTCTACGACAAACGTCGTCTTCAGGCGCGTGCCGAGCTCTTCCGCAATCGCACGCGTTACTGTGTCGCTGACGCCGCCGGGAGGATACACAACGACGACTCGTACGGGCTTTTCTGGCCAAGTGGCCGCTACAGAGGCCGATGTGGCGGCTGCAAGCAGGCATGCGGCCAACATGCGCGGCATTTTTCTTTGTGACATGAGAGCGTTCCTGAATATAGGGAATACAGAGGGACAATTGTATCCCTGGAAGCCTGCTAAGCTGATCCACAATTCCACGGACTTTATTTCACACCGCCATGACCGATTCCACCGACGGACACCTGATCGAAACGCTTCTGCAAACCGAGACCCTATTCGAGGGCCACTTCCTCAATGCGCGCCGCGACACGGTACGCTTGCCCGACGGAGCCAGCGCCACGCGCGAATACTTCGTCCACCCAGGGGCGGTCGTCATCATTGCCATGCTGGATGACGACCATGTGTTGCTTGAACGCCAGTTCCGCTATCCGGTGGGCATGGTCATGACCGAGTTTCCGGCAGGCAAACTGGATCCCGGCGAAGACCCGCTGGCTTGCGCCAAACGCGAGCTTCTGGAAGAAACCGGCTATACGGCCGGCAGCTGGGCGCACGCCGGCGCCCTGCACCTGGCTATTTCATACTCCACTGAAGTCATCCACATTCTCTTTGCGCGCGACCTGGTCGCAGGAGACGCAAAACTGGACCATGACGAATTCCTGGAAGTGTGCCCCATGGCAGTGGATGATGTCCTGGCAGCGTGCCGCAGCGGCGCCATCACGGACGCCAAGACGCTCAGCTGCAGCCTTTGGCTGCAGAATGTGCGTTCCGGCGCATGGCCGCTGAGCTGGATCCCGGCCTAGCCTACCCGGCGGCTTACATAAGCCCCGACTTCGTGCAAAAGGTCGCCGAGGTCGCATTGAAGGCGTTGAAACCCATCATTGCGTTCGCGGCTGACCTCGTCCATGTAGACCGGACGCCGGATTTCGATTTGCAGACTGTGCCGGCGCAGCGCCGGCTGACCGATTTGCGCAATCAGCTGAACGCCTTTGTAAGGATCGTTGCGAGCTACCGTATATCCTTTGCTGCGCAACACATCTTCGATCAGCTGCACGAACTCCGGTTCGCATGTCGTGCCGTCGCGGTCGCCCAGCACGAAATCCGCCAGCGGACGTTCGCTGCGCAGGCCCAGCCGCTCGTAGGCATCGTTGGGCATGGAATGCAAATTCATGTGCCATAAGGCTCCGAACTCGTCGTAGCGTTCCTGAATGGCGCGGGCCAGCACCGCGTGATACGGCGCATAGTAATTATCAATGCGGTGGCGCACTTCGGCGACGCTGAGCCGGCGCCCGTAGATCGGATTGCGGGCGTCCATACGCGTCCAGACCAATCCCTTTCCCAGGCGGGTCTTCTCGCCGGGGAAAAGGTCTTCAGGCCACTGTCCATCCAGCGCATCCGGATCCAGGTCGGTCAGGTTGCGGTTCGGGTCGATATAAGTGCGTGGGAACGTGGCAGCGACCAGCGTGGCGCCGTGCGCCGGCGCCGCGGCCCACAGAGCATCGACATGGGTGTCTTCGCCCTGGCGCAGCAAGGCTCGCGCAACGGCGTGATCGAAGTCCGCCGGATACGACGTTCCGCTATGCGGCGAATCGCAAACCAGCGGAATCGCCTTGCCCACCGGGTCGATACGAACGACAGCTTCAACGGCTGTTTGCGACATAATCAATTCGTCTGAATGTTGGCGGCCTTGGCAACCGCGGCATAGCGTTTCATCGCGGCATCGATTTCCTGCGCGAACTCTTCGGGCGAGTTGGTCATGATCGTACCGCCGGCCTTCTGCGCACGTTCCTGGAATTCGGGGCTAGCGGTCGCCTTGCGCACGGCCTGGTTCAACCGGTCGATAATCTCCTTGGGCGTGCCTGCCGGCGCAACCAGGCCAAACCAGCCGCCTGTTCCCATCGCGGGAAAACCGAGTTCGATGTAAGTCGGTACATCGGGCAGCAAGGCCGAGCGCTGCGCACCCAGCACCGCCAGCGGACGCAAGCGGCCTTCCTGCAAATGCGGCAGGGTCGAGGACAAGTTGTCGGTAATGGCATCCACCTGGCCGGCCAACGCGTCATTCAAGGCTGGACCCGCACCGCGATAAGGCACGTGCAGCATTTTGATATCGGCGAGCATCATGAAGTTCTCGATGTTGGCATGGCCCAGGGAACCCACGCCCGGAGAGGCAAATGAATACTCCATGGGCTTGGACTTGGCCAGCGCGATGAACTCTTTCATATCCTTGGCCGGCACTTTCATGTTCACGGCAAAGATGCTTGGAACGCCCATTACGTTGGAGATCGGTGCAAAGTCTTTCACGGCATCGTATTTCAGATCCTTGTGGATGGCAGGGTTGGCGCCATGCGTGCTTACCGTGGCCATGCCTATGGTATAGCCGTCAGGCACCGCGCGCGCAATCTGTTCGGCGCCAAGAGCGCCGCCGGCGCCGGATCTGTTTTCCACAACGATGGACTGGCCCAGTTCGCGGCCGACATACTCCGCAATCAGGCGGCCGACGAGATCCGTCGACCCGCCCGCCGCAAACGGCACGATCATGCGAATGGAATGAGACGGATAATCGGCCGCCACGGCGGAGCCGGCACAGCCCATCATGAACACGGCGGCACCAGCCAGGGCGCGGCGAACCAACTTTGCAGTAATTGTTGCGGACATGGAAAACTCCAGGAACGTGAGAAAGACGAGAAATGGAGTATCTGCAATTTACTTGTCATGGGCAAACGACTATATTTCAAGTTAGTATTACATAATGTAATACTGCAACCGCGCCCCCGGCCGACCAGCATAGGCAATGAAAATCCACTCGCCGTCCATGTCAGAATTGCACGCCTTCGCCACAGCAGCGCGGCTCGGCAGCTTCACCAAGGCAGCAGAGACGCTGTGCCTTACTCAGGGCGCCGTGAGCCGCGCCATTTCCCGGCTGGAATCCCATTTCGGCCAGCCGCTGATGAAACGCAGTGCACACGGCCTGACGCTCACCGACGCCGGACGACGCCTCGCCGATGCCACCGCGGGCCCGCTGCAGGCCATCGAATCCATTTCCTCCGAGCTGCGCAGCACCGCGGGGCGCCAGCAACTGAGCCTGGCCGTAGTGCCCACGCTGGCCAGTGTCTGGCTGGTGCCGCGCCTGCCCGAGTTTCACCGCCGCCATCCGGAAATCACCCTCTCCTTTGCCGCATATCGCCGCGATGAAGATTTCTCGCAAGCCACACCCCACGCGGCCATCCTCAGCGGCCTTCCCCACCAGTGGCCGCAATGCCATAGCGACTATCTGCTAGGCCGTGAGATTGTCGTCATCTGCCACCCCGACCGGTTGCAGGCACGCAAAGCGGCCGGACTGTGGACCGACCCCCGCGAGTTGCTCCACGAGCCCCTGCTCTACCACACCAACGCAACCGACAACTGGCAACGCTGGTTCGACGCCGTCGGCGTCTCCGGCAAGCCCCACCCAGGCACGGCGCTGGACCAGGTCTCCATCCTCGTGCGTGCGGTCATGGCCGACATGGGCATCGCCGTACTCCAACGCTGCCTGGTACGCGACGAAATCGCCACCGGCCGCGTCGTCACGCCCTTCGACATACCCGTATCGCTGGACCGCGGCTACGTCCTGTGCTGCCCACAGCAGCGCAAAGACCACCCCGCACTCAGCGCCTTCCGCGCCTGGATACTTGAAGTAGCCGCCCGGGAACGGCAAGCGGCTTGAATCGTCGAATCATCGCCCATCAACGCAGCTTGATAATCATCGAATGGCCTCGTCGAGAACATCGCTTAAACCGTCGAATGACCTCGTCGAAGGCACCACTCGATAATCGTCGAACGGCCCCCGTCGAAGAAGGCTTAATGTATTCGCCCGATCACCCAATTCAGAGACACAGCTTAATCGCCGTGGATCATTCCACCCCGAAAACCAGCTCAGCAAGCGCTAGATCACCCTATCCCACCGCAATAACCATACATTCGCCAACCCAAACAAATGCGAGGTGCCGGGGGCTGGTGTGGTTGGGCGGAATTTGAGCGCGCCGTGCCGGTG
>JAKFDW010000183.1:0-4450 GCA_036675955.1 Orrella sp.
GAAGCAGGGGAGCATGGGCTAGCCCGCTGTCCGCCCACGCGCCGTCCGCATCGAAAACGCGGCCCGTACTGGCATGTATCCACATGTCGAGCAGGACGTTGGCGGGTCCCGTATCGAAGCCGCGCACCTGGTCGGCGTTTCCCAGCAAGGTCACGTTGGCGATTCCTCCCAGATTCAACACGGCGCGCGGCTGCGGGCCGGTGAACAGGGCGTGGTGAAAGGCGGGTACCAATGGCGCTCCCTGGCCTCCGGCCGCCACGTCGCGGGAGCGGAAATCCGCGATGACATCGATGCCGGTGCGCTCGGCCAGTAAGGCCGGCGCGTTGATCTGAAGGGTGTATCCGGCGGCGGGATCATGCCTCACGGTCTGCCCGTGGGCGCCAATCGCGCAAATACATTCCGGCTTGATCCCGGCCTGCGCAAGAACGTCTTGGGTGGCGCTGCTGTAGAGCTCGGCCAGCGCATTGGCTGCCAATGCGGCGCGGACCAGTTCGTTGTGGCCCGCTATGTTCAAGGACAGCAGTTCTTCGCGCAAGGCGCCAGGCATGGGCAGCGACGCCGATGCCAATATGACGGGCCGCTGGGGGCTCGAGAAGTCGGCCAGCACAGCGTCCACGCCGTCCGTGCTGGTGCCCGACATCAGGCCGATGAACAAAGCCGACGACATGGCTCAGGCCATATCCGCAAGAGACGGGCGCATCAACGGGCAGCGACTTTGATATCGCCGCTATCCTGCAGGTTGGCGAGGAAATGGATGTGCTCGCGGTACTGGGCCACCGTGCGATCGAAAGCCTTGCGCTGATTGCTGTCAAGCTTGCGCGCAACAGGCAGGTCTACAGAGAGCGGGTCAATCTGCTTGTTGTTCACGCGGAACTCATAATGCAGATGCGGCCCGGTTGCCCAGCCTGTCGAGCCCACGTAGCCGATGAGTTCTCCCTGGCTTACCTTATCGCCCTTTTTCAGGCCTTTGGCAAAGCTTCTCTGGTGCGCATACAAGGTACTGAACTTGTCGTGGTGCTTCAGGATGATGGTATTACCGTAGCCGTTCTGCTTGCCGATGAACTCGACTACGCCATCGGCCGTGGCGTGGATGGGCGTGCCGGAAGCGGCGGCGTAGTCAACACCCTTGTGGCCGCGCCAGCCGCCATGGACGGGGTGCTTGCGCATGCCGAACGTGGAGCTGATGCGAGAAAATTTGAGCGCTGTACGCAGGAAAGCGCCTTTCAGGCTGCTGCCTTCGAAATCGTAATAGCTGCCGGACGATTGGTCCGGTGCATACCACACCGCTTCGTATGCCTTGCCCTTATTGATGAACTCGAGCGCCAGGATTTTGCCGGCGCCTATTTCGCGGCCTTCATGCGAATAGGATTCATAGATGATGCGAAAGCGATCCCCCTGGCGCAGATCTTGCAGGAAGTCGATCTTGCTGCCGAGGATCTCGGTCATTTGCATTGTGATGGCGTCGGGTATGTCGGCTTCGTCAGTGGCGCCGAACAGCGAGCTTTTGATTTCGCTTTCGGCAATGCGGACTTGAACATCGGCGGGGCGGCTGTGTTCTGTTGCTTCGAACGTGCCTTCGCCGTTGGATGAAACCTCTAGCCATTTGGACACAATACCGCTTTTTTCCTTGGCCCCGGGCGTATGGTTGTATCGCAGCCATATCAGGTTTCCTTCCGCGTCGACAGCGGCCTGCACGGTGCGTCCGGGATACAGCTTGTAAATGGAACGGGCCGATTTATCCTGGACCAGGAACTGTTGCAGCCCTTTTTCCTGGACGCGCAAGCGTTGCAGGAGCGCTGCGAGCGTATCGCCCCGGCGAATCTGGGTTTCGCTGACGAAGCGCGCCTCGGCATTGACGGGCATCTGCGGGAAAGGTATCGGAAGCGACAGGCTTTGATGGGCCTGGTATATCGCCGGGGCTTCGGTCGGTTGCACCACGGCCAGCGCGGCCGCGCCGGCGAACAGGCCAAGCGCTACAAAGACGAGGCCGTTACGAATGAAATGGTGGGGCTTGCGGTGGGCACGAAGGGTGTCACGATACGAGGGAGTGCCAGGTGTCCCTTTATTGAACATAAAACCAAACCTAGAAATGCGCTGCTGAATTTGAAGATGTATCCGGCGGGAAAGGACTGCTGCCATCGCCGCCGCCGGAAAACGAGTACCCGTTATTTCGGGGTTGGGCGCTCTGATAAGATGATGCTGTGCATCGTTTTCGTATGGACCAATAGCCGTGCATAGTCCGCGCCCGCACGTTATGCTAGCGTATTAGACTCGATTTTTCGAGCATTTTTTTGTATTTTTCCTTATAAAGCACTTTTATATGTCGTCCACCGAAGTCCCAGTCACCCCCAAAGTCGAAGCCGATCTCCTGATCGCGAAACGAGGCTGCAGCGAACTGTTGGTCGAGTCCGAATTCGTCAGGAAGCTGGCCCGCAGCCATGCCACGGGCACGCCTTTGCGCATCAAGCTGGGCCTGGATCCTACGGCTCCAGACATCCACCTGGGGCACACGGTGGTGCTGAACAAAATGCGGCAGCTGCAGGACCTTGGCCATACGGTCATCTTCCTCATCGGCGACTTCACCTCCATGATCGGCGACCCCAGCGGCCGCAACGCAACCCGCCCCCCGCTCACGGCCGAACAAATTCACGAAAACGCCAAGACCTACTACGCCCAGGCCAGTATGGTGCTGGATCCCTCCCGCACCGAAATCCGCTATAACTCCGAGTGGTGCGATCCCCTGGGCTCGCGCGGCATGATCCAGTTGGCATCGCGTTATACCGTGGCCCGCATGATGGAGCGCGAAGATTTCACCCGCCGCTTCAAGGGCGGCATTCCCATTTCGGTGCACGAGTTTCTGTACCCGCTCATGCAAGGCTACGATTCCGTCGTGCTCAAGGCCGACCTCGAGCTCGGCGGCACGGACCAGAAGTTCAACCTGCTCGTGGGGCGTGAACTCCAGAAAGAATATGGCCAGGAGCCGCAGTGCGTTCTGACCATGCCTTTGCTCGAGGGGACCGATGGCGTCGACAAGATGTCCAAGTCCAAGGGAAACTACATAGGCATCACCGAGGCGCCCGATTCCATGTTCGGCAAGCTGATGTCGATTTCCGATACGCTGATGTGGAAGTACTTCGAGCTACTGTCTTTCCGCTCTATGGACGATATCGCACGGTTACAGAAGCAGGTAAAAGACGGCATGAATCCGCGCGACGCCAAAGTCGCGCTGGCCCAGGAAATCGTGGCCCGCTTTCATACGCAACAGGCCGCACACGACGCGCTGGCTTCGTTCGAAGCGCGCTTTCGTGATGGCGCAATCCCGGAAGACATGCCAGAGGTCACGGTCGCTGCGGCGCCGCTGGGCATACTGAAGGTGTTGCGCGAAGCCGGCCTGGTGGTATCGGGCGCGGAAGCCCAGCGCAATGTCGAACAAGGCGGAGTGCGGGTCAACGGAGATCGCATCGACGACAAGGCGCTGCAACTTGCTGCGGGCGTTTATGTCGTACAGGTGGGCAAACGCAAATTTGCCCGAGTCACAATAACGGGCTGACAGCCCTTACCCGGCAGGAGTTCTGATGAAACTTACCAGTGAATCGTTCAACGACCAAGGAACCATCCCTGAACGTAACGCGTTCGCCAAACCCGACGGGCAGAACCATGTAATGTTGGCGGGCAACGCCAACCCGCATCTGGCCTGGGCCGACGTGCCCGGCGCCACGCAGTCGTTCGTGGTGATCTGCGTCGATCCCGATGCGCCCAGCAAACCGGACGACGTCAATCAGGAAGATCGTGAAGTGCCCGCCGATCTGCCACGTGCGGACTTCTATCATTGGGCGCTTATCGACATCCCGCCCAATACGGCGGAAATCCCCGAAGGCGCATACTCCGACGGAATTACACCGCGCGGCAAGGCCGGCCCGCTGGCGCTCGACGGTACGCGCCAGGGCGTCAACGACTACACCAGCTGGTTTGCCGCCGACCGCGACATGAGCGGCGATTACTTCGGCTACGACGGTCCGTGCCCGCCATGGAACGACGCCATTCCGCATCGCTATATATTTACCGTTTATGCGCTCGATATCAGTGAACTTCCCTTCGAAGGGAAGTTCACCGCAAGCGATGTCATCAACGCGATCCAGGGGCATGTGCTCGCCCAGGCCTCCATTACCGGCACCTATACCCTGAACCAGCGCCTGCTTCGGACAACATAGGCGGCATAGTTACCAGGACGCGCAAGTTGCGTCCTTATCGACGTGGGTTGGAGCGTATTCGCGCTAGAATAGATGAGTTTGTTCCAACCGCCAAAACCACACACAGGATAGCTAATGTTCGATCGTTCACGTACCCTTGATCAAGTCGATGCCGAAGTATGGGCTGCCGTTCAGAAAGAAAATGTTCGACAGGAACAGCATATCGAACTGATCGCATCTGAAAACTACACCAGCCCCGC
>JAKFDW010000184.1:0-18031 GCA_036675955.1 Orrella sp.
GACCAGCGCATCATCGAATACATCATCAGCGAATTCAAGAAAGAAAGCAGCGTCGATCTTTCGAAAGACATGCTGGCTTTGCAGCGTCTGAAAGAAGCAGCCGAGAAAGCGAAGATCGAACTGTCGTCGGCGCAACAAACCGAAATCAACCTGCCCTATATCACGGCAGACGCCTCCGGGCCCAAGCATTTGAGCCTGAAGGTCACGCGTTCCAAGCTTGAAGCGCTCGTTGAAGAACTCATCGAACGCACTATCGCTCCTTGCCGTACCGCCATCAAGGATGCCGGCATAAAAGTTTCGGATATCGACGACGTTATTCTGGTCGGCGGCATGACACGCATGCCCAAGGTGCAGGAAAAGGTCAAGGAATTCTTCGGCAAGGAACCGCGCAAAGACGTCAACCCCGACGAAGCTGTGGCGGCCGGTGCTGCGATTCAGGGTTCCGTGCTGTCGGGCGACCGCAAAGACGTTCTGCTGCTCGACGTGACGCCTTTGTCGCTGGGTATCGAAACGCTGGGCGGCGTCATGACCAAGATGATCCAGAAGAACACCACGATACCTACCCGGTTTTCGCAAGTGTTCTCCACGGCAGACGACAATCAGCCGGCGGTAACCATCAAGGTGTTCCAGGGCGAGCGCGAAATCGCGGCCGGCAACAAGGGCCTGGGCGAGTTCAACCTCGAAGGAATCCCGCCGGCAACGCGCGGCACGCCGCAAATCGAGGTGACCTTCGACATCGATGCAAACGGTATCTTGCACGTCTCGGCCAAGGACAAGGGCACCGGCAAGGAAAACAAGATCACCATCAAGGCCAACTCGGGTCTTACCGATCAGGAAATCGAGCGCATGGTGAAAGATGCCGAGGCCAACGCCGAAGAAGATCATCGGATTGCCGAGCTTGCGCTGGCCCGTAACCAGGCCGATTCGCTGGTGCACTCCACCCGTAAATCGCTGGAAGAATACGGCGACAAGCTGGAAGCGTCCGAAAAGGAATCCATCGAGGCTGCTATCAAAGACCTCGAAGACACCTTGAAAGACGGCGACAAGGCGGCTATAGACGCCAAGGTCGAAGCGCTTTCCACCGCTTCGCAGAAACTGGGCGAGAAAATGTATGCTGACATGCAGGCACAGGCCGCTGCGTCGCAAGGTTCGCAAGAAGCTGCGCAGCCTGCAGACGACAACGTGGTCGATGCCGACTTCAAAGAAGTCAAGCGCGATCAGTAAAGTCTGGTTGTAGTGGTTTTGAGCCCGGTTTCTGGTGTCATGCCAGAAATCGGGCATTCTTGTTCATGCACGAAGAATAGACGTCTCAGACGCAAGCAATTCAAATGGCAAAACGCGACTATTACGAAGTCCTTGGGGTGGCAAAGAACGCCTCCGACGAAGAACTGAAAAAGGCTTATCGCAAGCTGGCTATGAAGTACCATCCGGACCGCAATCCGGACAGCAAAGAGTCCGAGGAAAAATTCAAGGAAGCCAAAGAGGCTTACGAGATGTTGTCCGACGAACAGAAACGCGGTGCCTACGACCGATTCGGTCACGCCGGCGTCGATCCCAATGCAGGAGCGGGCGGCATGGGCGGAGCCGGATTCGCCGATGCCTTCGGCGACATCTTCGGTGAAATTTTCGGCGGCGCAGGCCGTCGTGGCGGTGGCGCGCAGGTGTATCGCGGCGCCGATCTGAAGTACACCCTAGACATAAGCCTCGAGCAGGCAGCCAACGGGTTCGATACTGAAATCCGCGTTCCCAGCTGGGAAAGCTGCGAGGTTTGCCATGGTTCGGGGGCAAAACCCGGCACCCATGCCAAGACATGCCATACGTGCGACGGCAGCGGCACGGTACGCATGCAGCAGGGCTTTTTCAGTGTGCAGCAAACCTGCCCGACCTGTCATGGCCGAGGCAAGGAAATCACTGAGCCTTGCGTAGCATGCGACGGTGTAGGACGCACGCGCAAGAATAAGACCTTGCAGGTAAAGATTCCCGCGGGTATCGACGACGGCATGCGCATCAGGTCGTCGGGCAACGGCGAGCCGGGCGTAAACGGAGGCCCTCCGGGCGACCTTTATGTCGAGATCCACTTGAAGCAGCACGGAATTTTCCAACGCGACGGCGAAGACCTGCATTGCGAGCTGACTATTCCATTTACGACGGCTGCGCTGGGCGGTGAACTCGAGGTTCCCACATTATCCGGACGAGGCGCCATTACCATACCCGAAGGCACACAGACGGGTAAGACTTTCCGCCTGCGCGGCAAGGGCATACGGGGTCTGCGCGCCAGTTATCCAGGGGATTTGTATTGCCACATATCGGTCGAGACGCCGGTACGCCTGAGCGATGAGCAGAAGAAAATCCTGCGCCAGTTCGAGACCTCGTTGACGCAGGGCGGTGAAAAGCATTCGCCTAAAAGCGAGTCCTGGACCGACCGCGTAAAAAGCTTCTTTTCCTGATCCAGGATTCCGGAATAGCGCCGCAGCGCTATTCCGGCTTTTGCTTTTGTTTTTTCTCGTCGGCCGCCACGGCGGTGCTGAAGCCGGCGGGATCCAGCGAAGCGCGCAGCGCGGCATTAACGTCTTCAACAGTCAAGGCGGCCAGCGCTTTATCTATTCTTTCCGACCATTCGAAGCTGCGATCCAGTTGCATGTAGTTGATCCATGCCGAGGCAAGCACGCCGTCCCGCGTGCGGGCGAGCTTGCGGTAATTGAGCAGCGCATTGATGCCTTCCTGCACTTCTTCCTGTGTGAAACCATCTTTAAGCACACGCTGCAGTTCCTCGGCTATTGCGGTCTCGAGCCGGCCGGTATTCTCGGGTGCGTGTATGGCATAGACTGTCCATCCGCCCGAGGGTTCGAAGGATGATGCATCCAGGCCGCTGCGCACGTCATAAGAGAGCCCTTCCTGGACACGCACTCGCGTCCACAGGCGTGACGTCTCGGAACCGCCAAGCAGATAATTGGCCAGGTACAACGCAGGGTATTTCGGATCGGTATCCTGCAATTTCAAAGGCATTTTGCTGAGATAGAACGCGTTGGCCTTGTCCGGCGTATTGATGTCGAACTGTTCGGGCTTTACAGGGTTGTAGGGATTGGTCACCCGCTCGTAGTCTGGAGCCTTGCGCCAGCCCTCCAGCCCCTTGCTCAGGGACGCCTTGACGGCGGCCGGGTCGAAGGCACCCACCGCGGCGAATTCAATGGTGCCGGCGCCATAAAAATGCGAATGGAAGTCGACCAGGTCTTTTTGCGTGATGGCGGCAATTTCGCTTTGTGCTTCCTCGAAGCTTGGTGTGTAGCGCACATCGTCGCGCGGCCATGGGTTGTCGTGACGGGCCAGCTTGCGCGATGCCAGCGCGCTGGGCTCGGACATTGCGTTCTTGATGGCGGTGCTTGCCTGGCGCTGGTATTCGACGAGCTCGTTTGCGGGAAAGTTTGCTTCCCGAAGTATATGCAAGACCAGTTCAGTCAGCGCGGGCAAGTGCTCTTTGGTGGTCGACATATCGACCGCCACGATACCGGCTTCACCGCCGAAACTGACATTCGCCTGCAAGGCATCGAACTTGTCTTGTATTTCCTGCCGCGACATACTGCTGGTGCCGCGTTCGAGCAGGGACGCCACGGCGCCGGAAACAGCCCGTTTGCCTTCAAGGGTTTTGGCCGTACCAAACTGCAGCAGCAGATTGGCTTCCACCCGGTCGCCTCGCGTCGGCTTGGGCAGCAGGGCCAGCTTTACCTTGCCGTTGGCAAGTTCCAGCGGCTCACGCTGGGTAGACGCATCGATATTGGCGGGGCTGGGGTCGAATGCAGCGATGGCTTCGCCGGTGCCTTCGCCCTTATAGCCTTTGAGCAAGCCTTGCAGGTCTATCTTTACGGCCTGTGGCGCCCGGATTGGCTGTTCAGTGGGAATATATAGTCCATTAGTGCGGTTGCTGGGAACCAGGTACGCAGTCGTAACGCGCTGCACCTCGGACACCTCGGCGCTTTTTACCTGGTCGCGCTGCAGAAAGAACAGGCGCCAGTCGCCGTCGGCTGCGGTTTCCGACAAGGCCGATGCCATATCCGCCGGGTTTGCGTAAGTCTGGGACCAGTCTGTCAGCCATTTGTTACGGATGCGTTCCAGGTCTGAATTGGTGAAAGGCTTTGAGGCGATGGAGTCCAGCGTGTCTTCGAGCGTGTGCAGCGCTTTGGTCTGGTCCATGCCGGGTTGCAGCTGGGCGCCGAAAAACGCGTAACCCGGTTGATTCAGCCCGGACGTGAAACCGAAAACGTCAGTGCTGAGATTGTTGCCCACGAGCGCGTGGTAGAGGCGGCCCGAAGGCGTGTCGGCGAGTATCCCGACGCCCAGGTCCAGCGCGATATATTCGGGGCTGGAGGCCGCCGGCGCATGATACATGGCGGCGACCAGCGGGCTACCGCCCTGGCGCCGTAATGTGACCTGCCGTTCTCCGTCCTGGACAGGTTCCACCGTGTACTCGGGTGGCAGCTCGCGTTGCGGACGCGGGATATTTCCAAAGGCCTGGGCGATGGTTTGCAGCGTTTCGGCCGGATCAAATCCGCCCGCCACAATCAGCACGGCATTGTCCGGCTGATAGTATGTTTTGTAGAAGGCCCGCAGCTGTCCGATATCGACGTTTTCCACATCGGAACGCGCGCCTATGGTGCTGTGGCCATAGTTGTGCCAGCGAAAGGCAGTGGCTTGCATCTGCTGCATCAAGACCTGGAATGGGCTGTTTTCGCCTCGCTCCATTTCGTTGCGCACGACGGTCATTTCAGATTCGAGGTCTTCTTTGGCGATAAGAGAGTTGACCATCGCATCGGCTTGCCAGCGCAGATACCATTCCAGCGTATCCGGGTTGGAGGCAAAACTGGCGTAGTAATTGGTCCGGTCGCTGGTCGTCGAGCCATTGGCCTGCAATCCCCGTTTGGAAAATTCAGCCAGCGCATTGCGCATGGTGGGCGTACCGCGGAACAGCATGTGTTCAAGCAGGTGCGCCATGCCTGTCTGGCCATAGTTCTCGTGCCGCGCGCCGACAAGATAAGTCATGTTGACGGTAGTGGTGGGCTTGGAGCCCTCTGGAACCAATAGCACCCGCAAGCCATTTTCCAGCTTGTATTCTGTGACACCTTCGATCGACGTGACTTGCGTTATACCCGTGGGCAGGTCGAGGGCCGTTGCCGGCAAGGCCATGAAGGTCAGGACCAGCAGGGCAAGCAAACGGGTTTTGATTTTCGAAGGCGACAATAGCATGCGCAGATATCCGTTTAAAGAGAAGAATCAGGGGACCGTAGTCTTTTTAACAGACTCGGGCGTGCAGGGTTGCGGCGACCTATTTCGAGAGCGCGCGCATGGCCTGTTCCAGACCGCTTACCGTTACGCCATACATGCGCTCGTGCATGATGTTCTTGATGATAGCGATGGATTGCCGGTATTGCCAATAGGCTTCGGGTTCAGGATTGAGCCACACCGACTTGGGCCAGTTTTCCAACAGGCGCTGCAGCCAGGCTGCGCCGGTTTCCTTGTTGTAGTGCTCTACCGAGCCGCCCGGTTGAAGGATCTCGTAGGGACTCATGGTGGCGTCGCCCACGATAATCAACCGCCAGTCGTCGTTGTATTTGCGCAGGATATCCCAGGTGTCGAAACGTTCGGCAGTACGGCGCCGGTTGTTCTGCCAAAGGGATTCGTAAGGACAATTGTGGAAGTAATAGACGTCCAGATGCCGGAATTCGCTTCGGGCAGCCGAGAATAGCTCTTCGACGCGCGCAATATGATCGTCCATGCTCCCGCCCACGTCCAGCAGCATCACCACTTTAACGGTGTTGTGCCGTTCGGGCACCATCTGCAGGTCGAGAAAGCCGGCATTCTTGGCGGTGCTGGCGATAGTGTGGTCCAGATCCAGTTCGAGGTCGGCGCCCTCGCGGGCAAAGCGGCGCAGTCGCCTTAACGCCATCTTGAAGTTGCGCGTGCCCAGTTCCTGCTGATCATCGTAGTCGCGATACTCGCGCTTCTCCCATACCTTGATGGCGGTCCGGTTTCCCGCAGACGGTCCGCCCACGCGTATCCCTTCCGGATGGTAGCCGCCGTGCCCGAAGGCGGATGTTCCGCCGGTTCCTATCCACTTATTGCCGCCGGCGTGGCGCTCCTTCTGCTCTTCCAGTCGTTCTTTGAAGAGTTCCATGAGCTTGTCCCATCCGTGCTTTTCGATGGCGGCCTTTTCCTCGGGGCTGAGATTCTTCTGAAATTCCTTGATAAGCCAGTCCAGCGGGATTTCTTTGTCGACCGGTACCGCTGCCTGCAACTTGTGATAAAACTCGCCAAACGCCTGGTCGTAACGGTCGAACAGGGTTTCGTCTTTCACCAGCGTCATACGGGCGAGATGGTAGAACTCGTCGATGCTGGGCGGCATCAGGCTGGTTTGCAAAGCATTGAGCAAGGTCAGGTATTCCTGCACCGATACCGGAAGCTTGCGTGCCCGCAAGTGGTAGAAAAAATCAATCAGCATGGCGCCGGCTCAGTTGATATTCCAGATGCTTTTCGACTTCGGGCCATTCGCCGGCAAGAAGACTGTACATGACAGTATCGCGCACGGTTCCGTCGCGGCGCACCGCATGGTGGCGCAGGACGCCATCCTTGCGAGCGCCCAGCCGTTCGATGGCCCGCTGTGACGCAAAATTGTAGTTGTCGGTGCGCCAGCCTGCGAGCGTCGCTCCCAATTGGTTGAATGCATGGCGCAGTAATAACAATTTGCAGGCCGTATTGACGTGGGTGCGCTGCCAGCGGCTCGCATACCAGGTGTAGCCGATCTCGAGCCGCGCAATGGCCGGAACGATGTCGTGATAGCGCGTACTGCCTATGATTTTGCCACTGTCTTGCTCGACGACGGAGAAGGGCAGCATGTGGCCGTTGCGCTGGCCATCCAGGGCAATATCCACATAGGCTGCCATTGCCCCCGGCTCGGGCACCGATGTTACGCGCAACTGCCACAGCTTTCCGTCGGCCGCGGCCTGCTCCAGGCGGGGCGCGTGTTCTTTCTGCATGGGGACGAGCTTTACGCCGTAGCCTTCCAGCGTTACGGGCGCCGGGTGTTCGTGAAAACCGTGAGTCGAAGTCATGCAGCGTCCTTCCATCTGAAAAAGTTCGATAATCGACGACAGGTCAACGGCGTTGGCTGACACGTGTCATGGCTGCGAGGCGTTGCAGCAGGGTGAGGTCTTGTTCGTTCTTGAGCAAGGCTCCCGCCATCAAAGGCAGATCGCCCGTCGTGCTGCTGATGTCTGTGGCAGACACCGCTTCGTTCAGCAGCAGCCGTAGCCAGTCCAGGAATTCGGACGTAGACGGTTTCTTTTTGAGCCCGGGCGCTTCGCGTAGTGCAAAGAACGTGTCCAGCGCCGCCCGCAAGACATCTTCTTTGATCGTCGGATAGTGGACTGCCACGATCTCTTGCATGGTGCTGCGGTCGGGAAAGCTGATGTAGTGAAAGAAACAACGGCGCAGGAAAGCGTCGGGCAGGTCTTTTTCATTGTTGGACGTGATGATGATCAGCGGCCGGTGCCTGGCCCGGACAGTCTGGCGGGTTTCATAGACATGAAACTCCATGCGGTCCAGTTCGCGCAGCAAATCATTCGGAAATTCGATATCGGCCTTGTCGATTTCATCGATCAGCATGACCACTGGCTCGTTCGCTTCGAAGGCCTGCCATAGCGTTCCCTTGACGATGTAGTTGCTGATGTCGCGGACTTTTTCGTCGCCCAGCTGCGAATCCCGGAGACGGGAAACGGCATCGTATTCGTACAGGCCTTGATGGGCCTTCGTAGTGGACTTGATGTGCCATTGCAACAGGGGACGGCCCAGGGCCGCGGCCACTTCTTCGGCCAGCATCGTCTTGCCAGTGCCGGGCTCCCCCTTGATGAGCAAGGGGCGCTGCAACGCCAAGGCGGCATTGACCGCCAGTTTAAGATCGGCGGTCGCCACATAGCGCTCGGTACCGGTGAAGCGTTCGGAAGGAGAAGAAGCGGCGGCAGAGGTCATTTATTTCGTTCCAGAATTGAAGTCGGCGTTACCAAGTCGGAGGACATTCGTGTATCGTTAGCTTCAATTATCGTACAATCTTCATTTTTCGTTGGTTGCTTGACATAAATCAACAGTTATTCACTGTCTAACAAGAGCTATTATGAAGCTGCGAACCCCCCTGACGCGCACTTTTGCTGCGCTGGCCGTTATGGCTTCCTGTGTGTATGCGGGCCAAGCCCTCGCGGCGGACGCCGCGCCCGTGGGCGACGCCAAGGCCGCTCTCTCCAAGGTTTCGATGTGCATTGGTTGCCATGGCATTCCTGGCTACAAGTCCAGTTTCCCAGAGGTTTACCACGTGCCGATGATTGCCGGCCAGAATGCCGAGTATATTGTTGCCGCGCTGAATGAATACGCCAACGGCGGTCGCTCGTTCCCCACGATGGAAGCCATTGCTCAAAGCCTGTCGCCACAAGACATGGCCGATTTGGCCGCCTACTACTCCAGTCTTAAATAATCGGGGGCTTGCATGAAAAAACTGTCATTCGCTCTGGCGGCCTCCGCCATGATCACATTTGCCTCGGGCGCTACGGCGGCCGACATCGAGGCTGGCAAAGCCGCTTTTGAAAAATTCGCCTGTGCCTCTTGCCATGGTGCCGACGCCAAGAGTTCGGTATTGCCTACGTACCCAATTCTGGCCGGACAGCACGAAGATTATTTGCGGCATGCCTTGCGCGCCTACCAGCGCGGTGCAAGCGGCGCTCCGGCTTCGGCGAACATCCGCAAGAATGCCGTGATGAGTGCCATGGCAACGCCGCTTTCCAAGGCGGATATTGCCAATATCGCCGCCTGGCTGGCCAGTCTCGAATCGCCACTGTCCATACGCAAGTAGTCCTCAGCCCCGATCGCCGTCAACCTCGTGTGGCATGGCGGCGTATCAATTCCAGGTATTTGTCGCTATCGAAAGGGGTGCCCAGTCGCTGGGCCTCCCATATGACTTCGCCCAACGCTTCCATGATTACGTGGGCTGCCTCGTGGGCGTCGCGCGTTGCAAGCAAGCCCTGGAACGCCTTCTTGATGCCCGGAGGCTGGTCTATGGACAATTGTTCATTGATGGCCAGATGCATGGACAAGTGCAGAAAGGGATTGGTCCGGCCTTCTTCCACTGAAAAATCGGCTTCCGCGATTTCGGGATTTTCCAGGTCGGCGTGATATTCCGGATGCAATTCGACAAGGTCGATCGCCATCGTTTCCAGCGGCGTCAAGACGCCGCCCGCCTTGCGCTTGCTCCAGGCGTCGGTGAAAAATTGCCGCACCTGTTCGCGCGATGGATTGAACATAAGACATCCCGTGGTTCGTCACCACTTTGCTCTGTGAAAACGTCTATTTTAAAGCCTCTTTGATGTCGAGGCCGGACGCAGTATGCTTTAGGGCTAAAAACAGATCGCGATTTAGGATAAACTACTCTTATATAAGACCTACGCATTTTAGTTTGGTGTTTATCCGATCCTTACTCCTTATAGAGCACAACTGGAGCATACATGTCCTATCAGCACATCAAGGTACCCGCAGCGGGCCAAAAAATCACGGTCAATGCCGATTTTTCGCTCAATGTCCCCGACGAACCCGTTATTCCTTTCATTGAAGGCGATGGCACCGGCGCAGACATCACGCCCGTCATGCTAAAGGTCGTTGACGCTGCAGTTGCCAAGGCCTATGGTGGCAAGCGCAAGATCCACTGGATGGAAGTCTACGCCGGCGAGAAATCCACCAAAGTCTACGGTCCCGATGTCTGGTTGCCTGAAGAAACGCTGGACGCGGTGAAGGACTACGTTGTTTCCATCAAGGGTCCCCTTACAACGCCGGTCGGCGGCGGCATCCGTTCGCTCAACGTCGCATTGCGCCAGCAGCTCGACCTGTATGTGTGCCTGCGCCCCATCCAGTACTTCAAGGGCGTTCCTTCGCCGGTCAAAGAGCCTGAAAAAACCAACATGGTCATCTTCCGTGAAAACTCGGAAGACATCTATGCAGGCGTGGAGTTCGAAGCGGAAAGCGCCAACGCCAAGAAGCTTATTGCCTTCCTGCAGAACGAACTGGGCGTCACCAAGATCCGTTTCCCCGAAACATCGGGCATCGGCGTCAAGCCAGTGTCGCGCGAAGGTACGCAGCGACTGGTGCGCAAGGCCATCCAGTACGCCATCGACAATGACAAGTCGTCGGTCACCCTGGTGCACAAGGGCAACATCATGAAGTTCACCGAAGGTGGCTTCCGCGATTGGGGCTACGAGCTTGCACAGAACGAATTCGGTGCACAGCTGATCGACGGCGGTCCATGGTGCAAATTCAAGAATCCTAAAACAGGCCGCGAAATCACGGTTAAGGACTCCATTGCCGATGCCTTCCTGCAGCAAATCCTGTTGCGTCCTGCCGAATACGACGTCATTGCCACATTGAACCTGAATGGCGATTACGTCTCCGACGCGCTGGCCGCACAGGTCGGTGGCATCGGCATTGCTCCGGGTGCGAACCTGTCCGATTCCATCGCCATGTTCGAAGCCACGCACGGCACGGCGCCCAAGTACGCCGGTAAAGATTACGTGAACCCTGGTTCCGAGATCCTTTCCGCCGAAATGATGCTGCGTCACATGGGCTGGACAGAAGCCGCCGACTTGATCATTTCCAGCATGGAAAAATCGATCTTGTCCAAGAAAGTCACTTATGACTTCGCGCGCCTGCTCGAAGGCGCGACCCAGGTTTCGTGCTCGGGCTTCGGTCAGGTCATGATCGAAAATATGTAAGCAGTTTCGAACTGATCCATTGAAGTCTTGAAGAGCCCTGTTTCTCTATGAGAAGCAGGGCTTTTTATTGGGGCGGCCGCGAGTCTGAAGCACACTCGCGGCCTAGGCGCCATCCATCGAATGTGGCCGGCCTTGACAGCAGGCCGCTCAGAAACCAAATCACCAAAGCGGACAGCGCTTGGTGAAATCCGCTGTGTCGAGTATGGAGCGATGCAGGCTGGCCAATAGCGGCCGCGGGTCGTGGCGGCGGTGCTGGAAGGTGTATTGCATGGAAAGCAGGCGGGGTCGTGCGCGCACAGGGATGGCAACCGCGCGTGGCGACAGTTGATCCAGCCATGACAGGGGGAACAGGCCGATTCCACGACCGGCGATGATGAGGCTCGCAACGGCGCTCAAGTTATTGCAGGTCAGGCGGTTGCGGCTTTCCAGATCATGCGTGGTCAACCAATGTTCAAGCATGCGGGTAGGTCCGGCGCCATGGGGCATGGTAATCAGCGGATGCGTTTGAAGCAGCTCGTCATTCAGTGAGGTTTGAGGGCCTACCAGCGATGGCGCGGCGGCCCAGGCGAAAGCGACATCGGCGATCAAGTGGCTGGTAACGTCGCTGTTTCCGGAGTGACCCGCCACCACCGCGAAATCCAATTGCCCCTTGACCAGACGCCGTTCCAGTGATGAGCCCAAGTCCACACAAGGTTCCAACGTCAGGTTGGGATGTTTGTGATTGATGTGGGCGATGAAATCCGGTAGCCAGGTCAGGGCGGCAAGCTCCCCGACGCCGAAGCGGCAGTGGCCGATCATGCCGGCATCATCGGCCAACAAATTATCAATTTCATGGCCCATTTTCAGCATTTGCGCGGCGAGGGGCAGCAGGCGCTGGCCGGCATCGGTAAGCAAGGCCCTATGGCCGCTGCGGTCGAACAGCGCTTGGCCGAAGTGCGTTTCCAACTCGCCAATACGTTTCGACAGTGCCGACAGCGAAATGTGCAAATGGTCGGCGGCCATCTGAAAGCTGATGGTGGTAGCCGCCCAATAGAAAGCTTCCAGCTGTTTGAGAGTCATATCGGAAAAGAGGATAAGTATCTTCCATATATATCACTTTTCTTGTTCAGCGTGGCACTCGATAATAAAAAAATCCATATAAAAGAACACAAGACAGGAGACAGAACATGAAGAAGATATGTTTGCCGGCTTCCCGGATGCGCCGGCAGTTGCTTGGGGCCCTGGCGCTTTCAACGCTGGCCTTGCCCGTCTGGTCCGCAGCCGAATGGAAGCCTGCCAAGCCGATCACCATCGTGGTCGGGTTCGCTCCCGGCGGTTCGGCCGATCAGATTGCGCGCCAGTTGTCATTCGCCGTGCAGGACATTCTGCCGGTCCCGGTTATCGTCATGAACCGGGCCGGTGCGGCCGGCACGATCGCGGCGCAAATGGTGGCCGATGCCGAGCCTGATGGCTACACCCTTTTTGTCGGCGGAGGAAGCGAAACGACTTCCGTCGGAAACTTCAAGCCGCTGGGCTACGATTCGCGTACTTCATTTACGCCCGTCATCAAGGTTTCGCGCGCGCCCAGTGTGCTTGCTGTGCGGGCCGATGCGCCTTTTGCCGACATGCAGGCCCTCATGGCGGAAGCCAGGAAGAAGCACGAGAGCATCTCGTATGGTTCCACCGGCGAGGGCGGAATCTTTCATGCCACCGCGACGGTTTTCGAGAAAGATACCGGCATCAAGCTGCTGCACGTTCCTTATAAGGGAGCGGCCAATGCCATGAATGCGCTGGTGGCGGGGCAGATTGATTGCGCATTCGGCGCATATGAAGAGATGAAAGGCCTGATCGATGCGGGGCGCGTGCGGCCATTGGCGCTGTTTTCAGGCAGCCGCCTGCCCGCCTTGCCTGACGTGCCCACCATGACGGAGCTGGGGGTGCCGGTGGCGCTTGACAACATGAAGGGGCTGATGGGGCCGGCAAATATGCCGGACGACGTGGTGCGTTATCTGCATGATGCTTTCCGCAAGGGCATGCAGACCCAGGGGTGGAAGGATTGGGTTGCCAAGTCGGGCCTGACCGAAGACTACAAGGATGGTGAAAAATTCCAGCTGGAAGTGGTGGAGGCTTACGAAACTATCGGAAAGGCAGTCGCAAAATGAATTTGAAGCAGGAAAATACCACGGTCGGTTTCATCGGGCTCGGATCCATGGGGGCGGGCATGGCGCACTGTCTGTTGCGCAAGGGCTTTCTTGTTCATGTGTATGCGCGGCGCCCCGAAGTGCTGTCGCCATTCATCGAGGCGGACGCAACGGCTCATGACACGCCGGCGGCGCTGGGTCGTTCATGCGATATCGTGGTGCTCAGTTTGCCCGATGCGCCGGCAGTCGAGGGCATTCTCTTCGGAGACAGCGGACTGGCGCAGGGCCTGAGGCCTGGAACCTTGGTGATCGATACCAGCACGGTCGCGGCGACCTCGGCCCAGGCCGTAGGCCGGCGACTGGCGGAACGGGGAGTGGGCTTTCTTGATGCCCCGGTAAGCGGAGGCCAGGCCGGCGCACAGGCGGGTACGCTGGCCTGCATGGTGGGCGGCGAAACGGACCAAGTCGAAGCCTGCCGTGGGGTATTGTCCGCCTTTTGCCAGACCATCACCCATGTGGGCGCCCTGGGCGCCGGGCAGACCGTCAAGGCCTGTAACCAGGTGGCGGTGGCTGCGGCCATGCTGGGCGTGGCCGATGCCTTGGCGCTGGCCCGGGCCCAAGGCGTGGATCCGAACATCATGCGCGATGTATTGTTGCAGGGCTCGGCCCGCAGCTTTCCCATGGAGAAACATGCGCCGCGCATCATCCAGGAAAGCTTCGAGCCCGGCTTCCGCGCACAGCTGATGCGCAAGGATCTCCGGCTGGCCCTGGATACGGCGCATGCCTCGGGTATGGAGCTGGCTGCTGCTCCGGTCGCAGAGCGCTTGCTTGACGCCATGTGCAATGATGAACGGGGTGATTGGGACTGGTGCGGTGTTGCGCTGGAAGTCGGAAAACCGGCAGGCAAGACGCATTGATATGGGCGGTACATGACAGTCAACAGTGAAGTTTTGAGAGACTCCGTCGCGCGTCCGTCCTTGCCGGCAAGATACGCCGGCCTGCTTTGCCTGGATGATTTCCAGGCCGCCGCGCGTCGTCACCTGCCCAGTCAGGTGTACAGCTATGTTGCCGATGCTGCTGAAACTTCCAGCTCGCATCATGCCAATCGCAGCGCATTTTCGTCGTACGAGCTCGTGCCGCGCATCATGGTGGACATTACCCAGCGCAATACAGGTGTGGCACTGTTCGGCCGCCGCTGGGATGCTCCCTTCGGGATCGCTCCGATGGGTTTGCTGGCCTTGTCGGCCTATCGCGGCGATCTTGCGTTGGCCAGCGCCGCCGCTCAAGAGAATATCCCCATGGTAGTCAGCGGTTCGTCGTTGATCCGGCTTGAAGACGTGGCGCGTGCGAATCCGGCGAGCTGGTTCCAGGCCTATCTGCCGGGAAACGACGACGGCATCATGGCGCTGCTGGAGCGGGTGAGCGCCGCGGGCTATGGCACCCTGGTCATTACGGTGGATACCGCCGTGGCCGCCAATCGCGAGAACAACGTTCGTGCCGGTTTTACGATTCCGGTCCGGCCCAGTGCCGGCCTGGCATGGCAGGGACTGACGCATCCTCGCTGGCTGTTTGGCACCTTCCTGCGCACCTTGCTGCAGCATGGCATGCCGCATTTCGAGAACAGCTATGCCACGCGCGGAGCGCCGATATTGTCGCCCAATGTCGAGCGCTCGCTCTCCGATCGCGGCCACCTGAACTGGCGGCACTTGCGCATGATACGTGACTACTGGAACGGCCCCATCGTCATGAAAGGAGTACTGGATGCCCGGGACGCCCGGATTGCGGTCGATGCCGGTGTCAATGGACTGATTCTTTCCAACCATGGCGGGCGTCAGCTGGATGGGGCGGTCGCGCCGCTGCGTGTCCTGCCTGAAGTGGTTGGCGCCTGTCCTGATGTTCCCGTCATGCTCGACAGCGGTGTGCGCCGAGGGTCGGATGTGTTGAAGGCGCTGGCATTGGGTGCGCGATTCGTGTTCGTGGGCCGTCCGTTTTCGTTTGCCGCTGCGGTGGCCGGCGAGGCGGGCGCCCTGCATGGCATCGACCTGCTCAAGCAAGAGGTGTCGCGCAATATGGCGCTGATGGGCATCAATTCGCTCAGCGAATTGAATGCCGATTGCTTGCGTGCCGTGGCGGGCTAGCCGATCGCCTACTGTTTCCTTTCGCTTTCTACCACCATGTCCAGTACATATGCGTAGCGCGATGCATCGGCTGGCGGGTTGGCGATGGTGTAGCGTTTGACGCGCAGGATGTTGCGTACGCCAGCGTCATGTTGATAGCCTTCGATGTCGCTGTAGAACAGTTCCCATGCACCCAGCTTTTGTTTGATCCCCGATTCATCGTATTCCACCGTGCGTACCTTCATGCATTGCTTATTGGGGATCAGCGGGTGATTGCAAGGCGCCAACTGCGGCTGGATCTCCAGGTAGACAGTTTCGCCGCTGGAGCCGTATTTGCTTTCATCGGTGGGCTTGCCTTTGAGCAGCCACTGGCCGCCGTCATTGAATTTCAAGGTCAGCACCGGCTCTACGCCGACATTTCCGGGCGCTGCGCCGGCGATATTCCAGGATTGTATTTTTTCCAGGCGGGTGCCGATTTCCTGTTCGGTTTTCATCAGCGCCTGGTCCGGACACATGCGCAGCGTCCCAACCACTTGCTGGACTGTCATTTGTGGACCGTCGATCTTGTAGCCGGCGCCAAGAACATTGCATAGGCCACTGACTGTCAAGCGCTGACCGGCAAACGTCAGTTGTACCGGCTTGGCGGTAGCGGCCTGTTCCAGTTGCCAATGGTAGGCGGTAAGCGTGTCAGCGGATGCCGCCATGTCCGGATTTGCGGCGCCTCGGTGGGCGCATGCCGCCAAGCCGATGAGTGTCAATGCGGAGCAAAGCCGGAAGATAGAGCGCTTCATATGAATTCCATTGTGTCGACGGTAAAAGATTTGTTGTACCCGAATAGCCTCATGGCGGCAAACGACAAGCGTTTTCTTTAAACGGTCGCCACTACGCAATCGAAAATTCACCTTCTAGCCGGGCGCCACTTCGGCAGTGATCTGCTTTACGGACTGCAAATGCGCACGCAGGGCAGGCAGCATTTGTTCGGCGTATTGCTTCAGCGATTCCTGTTCGCCGGTGGCGGCGTACTGCTCGTAGAGCAAAACGGCATCTTCATGGGCTTGCAGCTGCGTCTGCAGGTAGCGAACATCAAATTGCTTATCGTCGACGCCGCGCAATTGCTCGAGCATCTGGGCGTGCGCCTCGGACATATTGTCGGGGATGGGTTGCCCCATTGCCGCCGACTTCATGCGCTCCGCCGCTCCAGAGTGGTCCTTGACCATCTTATCGGCGAATTGTCTGATTGATTCCTGCCTGGACCGGTCCATTGCCAGCTGGCTGGCCTGGATCTCCAGCATATTGCCGCTGGCCGCCTGCGCGACAAATGCGGCTGGACTCATGCTTTGCGCGTTGTTTTGTTGCTGTATCTGGTTCTTTGGGTTGCTTTCCGCCGTGGGCGGGATCACTTGTTGCGCCAGTAGCGCAGGCGGCGCCATTAAGCTCGAAACCAGCAAAGCCATGATGGTACGGTTCATGTCAGCTCCTTGTGTCAAGTGCCAAAAACTCGGAAAAAACGTCACTACGTGGTCTGGGTGCTTGCGTCGCAAGTTGCGTTCCCGAGCTGCGCAAACCTCGCAAGCCGCGTACTAATGGCAAAATGGCGCCTGTGGGTCTGCAGCCCACTCCTGATGTCAGCGCGGAAGGTCGCCGACGAGTACTTGAGCTTTACATGAGCGACACCCCGTTCCGCTGGAACAAGATAATAATTCCTGCCTTTGGGCCTTCGATGCTGTTCGGCATTGCCAATGGCGCCATCCTGCCGGTAATCGCATTGAGCGCCATAGACCTGGGCGCCTCGCATTCCATGTCGGGATTTATTGCCGCCCTGGTGGGGCTTGGCTCCCTGGCCGGCAATATTCCCGCGGCGATGATTACATCGAAACACGGCGAACGGCGTTCGCTGATCGGTGCCGCGATATTGAGCGTGCTTGCGCTTGCCTTATGTGTCGCGGCCCTGCATCCGGCATTGCTGGCTCTTGGCGTGCTCCTCATGGGCCTGGCGACGTCGGTGTTCTACCTGGCCAGGCAAACCTACCTGATGGATGCCGTGCCGGTACATATGCGTGCGCGCGCATTTTCTACGCTGGGCGGTACGCAACGCATAGGCATGTTCATAGGGCCCTTTGCAGCGGCGGCCATGATGCACGCCATCGGTCTGGCGGGCGCCTATTACGTGGCAATCACCGCGCTGATCGCCGCGGGCGTTCTTTCCTTTGCCTTGCCCGAGCTGCAGCCGCGTGATGATGCCGCTGCGGTGTCTGCTGCGCCCAAGCCGCGCATGACGAGTATTGCTTCCACGCACCGCAATGTATTTCTTACGCTGGGTGTGGGCATACTGTTGATCAGCGCGATGCGCGCTTCACGCCAGGTGGCCATACCGCTATGGGCGGATGCAATCGGCATGACGCCCGCCATGACCGCTGTCGTTTTCGGCTTGGTGTCATCCATCGATATGCTGGTGTTCTATCCGGCCGGAAAAATCATGGACCATTATGGCCGGCTCTGGGTGGCGCTGCCCTGTGCGCTTATTCTCGCGATCTCCCTGTTTGCCTTGCCATTCACGGGCGCCTTGCTCAGCTTCTCACTCGTATGCATGCTGATGGGCCTGGGCAATGGCATCGGTTCCGGCATAGTCATGACGCTTGGGGCCGACGCCTCACCAAAGGCGGGCAGAACCCAGTTCCTCGGACTTTGGCGTTTGATTGCCGACATAGGCACCAGTCTGGGCCCCATCTTGCTGTCCGGCCTGACGGCGTTGATATCGCTTGCTGCGGGTATCGCAACCACGGGGGCGTTTGGCCTGGTGGCGGCGGTCATTTTCTGGCGCCGTCTCCCGCACAGCAACAGTGCGCCCCGTTAGTGAATGCCGCCCCAGTTTAGACAAAATCGGCATTAACATAGTGCATTCCCTAGGTGTTAGCTTTTGAAAAATCATGCACAATGCGTTCCATGCAGGTGAGGAGACAAAGCCCTGCATGGGCAAGCCGATAAATCGGTACATAAGAAA
>JAKFDW010000185.1:0-5405 GCA_036675955.1 Orrella sp.
CGGGTTACAGCAGCGCGTGGACCTGTATCACACCGACGTTCAAACGGCCTTGACCAAGCTCAACGTCAAGCTGTTCGCCAACGCTCAAGTCTAACGCATTTTTGACTATTTTCCCCTCTTCGTTGCGGACGATGGCATAGCCGCGCCCCAGGATATTATGCGGGCTGAGCGCCTGTAGTGTTTGGGTTGCCGCCGCGAGCTTTTGACGCTGCTGTTCCAGCCGGCGCAATGCGGAGTCGGAAAGGCGCTGCGCCTGCCGGTTTACGTGAACGCCCAGCTCGCCGAGTCGCGGCCGCGCGTGGGCTAGCCTGGCTCGCGCGAGTGCAAGGCTGGACGCGTGGCGCTCATGGGGCGCGGCCGCGGCCCGCGCCAGCCGGTTTTTCAGCGCATGCAGGCGCTCGTTCTGATGTTGCAGGCGCTGTTGCGGTGAAACTAATCCGGCCACCGCCCGGTCCAGCCGCAAGGCCGCCCGCTCGAGCAAACGATGATGTCTCAACGTCAAGGCGCCAAATGCGGCATCCACCTGCGCCAGGCACGTCTGCCGCGTGCGACAGCACATTTCCGCAGCGGCGGTCGGAGTCGGCGCCCGCAAATCTGCGACAAAGTCCGCGATGGTGAAGTCGGTTTCATGGCCCACACCGCAAATGACCGGTATCGGGCTGGCGACAATGGCGCGCGCCAGCGACTCATCATTGAAACTCCACAAATCCTCCAGACTTCCCCCGCCGCGCACCAACAATAAGGTTTCAACCTCGTTTCGATCAATGGCATGCTCAAGTGCCTGCCGCAGTTTGCCGGCCGCGTCGGCGCCCTGGACCGGCGCCGGATAGACGATGACGGAGACATGTGGAGCCCGGCGCGCCAACGCGGTCAACACATCCCGCAGTGCGGCCGCGGCCAGGGATGTAACGACGCCGACGGCCGCAGGCATGGCTTTGATTGGACGCTTGCGCGCCGGATCAAACAAACCTTCGGCCGACAGTTTTTCCTTCAGCACCATGAACGCTACATGCAAGTCGCCTCGGCCAGCGCGGCGCATGCTTTCGACCTGCAACTGGTAATCCCCGCGCGGTTCATACAGCGTTACATTGACGCGAAACTCAAAGCGCTCGCCCGGCTTGGGTACAAAACCCACGGCTACCGCCCGGCCGCGGAACATGACAGCTTTGACGGCGGCGCCCTCGTCCTTGATCGAAAAATACCAATGGCCGGAAGCCGCCTGAGTGAAGTTGGAAATCTCGCCCCGCACCCAGATACGCGAGAAATTTCCCTCCAATAACTGAGCGACTCGGCGATTCAGCTGGCTTATCGTCCAGACTCCGTCGTCGGAGCCTGCGGCAACACTTGAATTCATAGAAAAGTCCGATTTGAAACGAATTCTGTCCACAGAGAAACGCCTTTTGTCAAATTGGTGAAATATCAAGCCAATTTGGCATAGACGTATAAAATAGGTTTAAAAAAAGTCACTAATATATTGATTTAAAACGATATTCAAAAACAAGTCCAGGTGAGCTCAAATTGCCCATTGGACCTCCAGGCCCACGAACTAGCGGCTGTCGGCGCGGTTATGCACAGAATTATCCACAGTTTCTGTGGATACCCTCGGGAAAGCCCCAGTACACGCCATTTGTCCTATATCTTTCCAGATTTCTCCGCCATTTGGAGAAGATCGGAGCCGCATGATCAGCGCCCGCGCTGCCTTCCCGCAGGCAATATATCGGAAAGCGCATGACATAACCCTTGCAGCATCGCCGTACTGCGAAAGGCCCAAAACATGACCGCTGAACAACGCTTGCGATTTCGCGACGCAAATACGCTATCGATTGTAAAATGCGCTACCTGAAAATCGCGAGCGGAGATAACCTTGCTGGAAATCATTCATGCGGCCGGCTGGCCCATATGGCTGCTTATCGCAACCTCTGTTCTCGGTCTTGCCCTGATAATCGAACGATTCCTGTCGCTGCGCACCGGACTGGTCCTGCCGCGGCGCTTGCCCGGGCAAGCGCTCGATCTGCTGCGCCAGAAGAATCATAACCCCGAAGCGGTGCTGCGCATGGCCACCACGCCACTGGGTCGGATATTGGCCGAAGTGCTGGTCAACAGGAATGAATCGGTCTCTTTTCGGCAAGCTGCCATCGAAGACGTGGGAAGAGATGTAGCGCATCGCCTGAACCGCTATCTGCCCGCCTTGGCGACCATCGCCGTTGTCGCACCCCTGATGGGGTTATTCGGCACTGTAGTGGGCATGATAGAGATATTCGGCTCGTATACGCCCGCCGGCGGCGATCCTGCCCAGCTGGCGCGCGGCATTTCCATCGCTTTGTACAACACAGGTTTCGGCATCATCATCGCAATTCCCGCATTGATCTTTCATCGCTATTTCCGTTCACGTGTCGATCACTTCCTGCACCAGATGGAACGGGAAGCCAATGTACTCGACCGGCTTGTCAGCCGCGGAGCGGCCCAATGAACTTTCGGCGCCGGCAACTTGATGACGAGCCCGAAATCAATCTGATCCCCCTGATCGATGTACTGCTGGTCATCCTGATTTTTCTTGCGGCGACCACCTCGTTTACGCGATTCAACCAGCTCAAGGTCGCCCTCCCTGAAGCGCACGCCGATGCTGCCGAACCCGACGCCCTGAGCATCGCGGTCAGCCAGGAAGGTCTTTATGCCCTGAACGGGCAAATTCTTTCCGACAACACCGTGCACGACCTCGCCCAAGCTTTGCGCTCGGGAGCCGCATCCAAGGATGAGGTCGTTCTGGTCATAAACGCCGACGCCCGAGCCAGCCATGAGTCGGTGGTGCGCATCATGGAGGCCGCCCGGATTGCCGGAATTTCGCGCGTCAATTTCGCTACGCAAGGTTCGCCTTGAAGCCGCCGGCCTTCCTCAGCCAGACTCTGCACAACGCCTGGCAACGTAAAGGCGTGTTGAGCGCCCTGCTCTTGCCGCTATCCCTGCCCGTTATCGCGGCAATCGCCTACAAGCGCAGGCGCTATCAGCGACGGCCGGAGCTGGTGTATCACAGCAGCTTGCCGGTGGTTGTCGTGGGCAACATCTATGTCGGAGGCACCGGAAAAACTCCTGTCGTCATTGCCTTGGTGCAAGCGCTTCAAGATCGTGGCTGGCGTCCCGGCGTTATCAGCCGCGGATATGGCGCCAGAATGGGAGACCAGGCCAAAGCCGGCATGGGAAGAAACCTGGCCGCTTCCCAGTTCGGCGACGAACCGGCACTGATCGCGCGCACTACGATGGTACCGGTGTCGGTGCATCCCAGCCGGGTGCTGGCCATCAAGAAGCTTCAGAAAAGTTATCCGGATGTCAATGTCGTGATCGCCGACGACGGCCTGCAACACCTGGCGCTCGGCCGAGATATTGAAATCGTTGTTCAGGACGCGCGGGCAATCGGCAATGGCCGCGTCCTGCCGGCCGGTCCCTTGCGCGAGCCCGCCGACCGCCTGCAATCAGTCGATTACATCATCAGCAATCTCCAGGAAAATCAAGCAGAACCCGCGCGTATCGCGACCCTGTCCCGGCAGATATGCATGCGCCTGGCCCCTGCCTCCGTCGTACACTTGGCAAGCGGCGAATCGCTGGACTGGCCCGACTGGCTGGCACGCTACGGCGCAGACCCTATCAGTGCGGTAGCGGCCATCGGGCAGCCTGAACGTTTTTTCTCGATGTTGCGCACCGCGGGTATTACTCTGGAACGCGTTTGCGCGCTCCCCGACCACGACCCTTATGAGACCTCGCCGTTCTCCGCATTGACATCCCCTCATATCCTGATCACGGCGAAAGATGCAGTAAAGTGCGAGCGCTTCAAGGACCCCCGTCTCTGGGTGGTACATGCGCTGCCGGTATTCTCCGAGTCCGAATGGCTTGACTTGATAGACCAGATGCTGCGCTTCATCGCGACCAGGAAAGACGCCGTGGCTGCACAGCGCCGCAAGCATTAAACTCTGTCTTTTAATCGATTGATCCTGGAGCGCCCATGGAATCCCGCCTGCTTGAAATACTGGTCTGCCCACTATGCAAAGGGCCTCTGCGCCACGATCGCGAACAGCAGGAGCTTATCTGCCAGGCAGACAAACTTGCTTTCCCCATCAAGGATGGAATCCCCGTCATGCTGGAAAGCGAAGCCCGAGAGTTGATACCGGGGGCTCCCTCTACCCATGACGCGACTTGAGCGGCATGAGCTTCATTGCCGTCATTCCAGCGCGAGCCGCCTCGACCAGGCTGCCTGACAAACCCCTCCTCGACATTGCCGGAAAGCCCATGGTGGTTCGTACCGCCGAGCAAGCCGCCTTGTCGGGTGCCAGCCGGGTGGTGGTCGCCACCGACGACGCACGCATACAGCTTGCAGTGCAGCAACACGGTTTCGAAGCGCTGTTGACCCGCGCCGATCATGCCACAGGCACAGACCGCCTGGCGGAAGTCGCCGTGCAACTGGCCCTGGAACCGGACGCCATTGTGGTAAATGTTCAAGGCGATGAGCCACTGATCGACCCCGAACTCATAGACCAGGTAGCCCAACTGCTGGCCATGCAACCTGACGCGGCCATCGCCACCTGTGCGACACCCATACGGGATGCCGGCTCGCTGTTCAATCCCAACATCGTAAAAGTTGTGTGTACACAAGCGCAACGCGCCTTGTATTTCTCGCGCGCGCCGATGCCATGGGCGCGCGACGCTCTGGCCGATGGCGGCCGGCATTTGGCGCCAGGCATCCCTGCCCTGCATCATATTGGCCTGTACGCCTACCGTGTCGGGTTCCTGAAACAGTTTTCCTCCATGCCGGCCGGGCCGCTGGAAACCTACGAATCATTGGAACAATTGCGCGCCCTCGAGAATGGATACTCGATTGCCGTCCATGTCACCATAGCCCACCCAGCCGCCGGAGTCGATACGGCCGAAGATCTGGCAAGAGTACGTCAAGCCTTCATAAATCGGTTATAAATCGACTTCAAATCGCCGCTTCCCTCTTTCGCTCTGCAAAGATTGCTGCATTGCGGCATAATCGGAAAAAGCTAGAAAAACTAATCTCAGGAGGAATTCATGCGACTGATTCTGCTCGGTCCACCAGGTGCCGGTAAAGGTACACAGGCAGCGTTCATCACCGAAAAATTTGGTATCCCCCAGATTTCCACGGGCGATATGCTGCGTGCAGCCGTCAAGGCCCAAACTCCCTTAGGCCTGGAAGCCAAGAAAATAATGGATACCGGCGGATTAGTGTCGGATGACATCATCATCGGGCTCGTTCGCGACCGGTTGCAACAGCCGGATTGCCAGCACGGCTATCTGTTCGACGGCTTCCCGCGTACCATTCCGCAGGCCGATGCCCTCAAGAATGCCCGTGTTGCGCTCGATTATGTGGTTGAAATCGTCGTCGCGGAAGAAAACAT
>JAKFDW010000186.1:0-1867 GCA_036675955.1 Orrella sp.
ATACACTTTATGCCCAGGTGGCGGAATTGGTAGACGCGCATGGTTCAGGTCCATGTGCCTTCGGGTGTGGAGGTTCGAGTCCTCTCCTGGGCACCATACAATTCTGGCAAAAGGCCCGTGAATGAAAATTCACGGGCCTTTTTCTTTGTGCAGCAAACGAGCCGGTCAGGCAGTCAATGCATGGCGCATCGTGACGTGTTCGATACCAGCATCGATATAAGTGTCGCCTTCCGCCACAAAGCCATGCGCGGCATAAAACGCCAATGCGTGCAACTGAGCCGCCAGCACGACTTCAAGATAATGTTGGCGCCGGGCCTCGTTGATGAGCGCAGTCAACAATTGCGACCCAACCCCCTGCCCCCGGTACGGCGCCCTAACGGCGAGCCGCCCGATATGCGCATTGCGCAGCAGGCGCCCGGTTCCGATCGCCACGCCATTGGCGTCATAAGCCAGGGCATGGATGCAAAACTGATCTTCCGTGTCCAGCTCCAGTTCTGTGGGGACGTTCTGCTCTTGCACAAAAACCTCATGCCGAATAACCATTGCGTCCTGCCTGCAGGACGCCCAATCGCCCAGAATGATTTTTATGGCGCCCAAGATAAGTCTCCGAAAATTGAATTATTGCCGGACACGCCAGCACGGGAAATAAACCTAAAGAAGGTCATGCAGCAAGTTTCAAACCGATGATCCCCGCAATGATCAAACCAACGCTTATCAGGCGCGCGGGACTGGCTGATTCTCCTAGCAGCACAACGCCTAATATAACTGTTCCCACCGCGCCCACACCTACCCAAACAGCGTAAGCCGACCCCACCGGCAACTGTTTCATCGCCAAGCCCAATAACAGCACACTGGCGACCATCGCCGTAAGAGTGCCCACACTGGGCCAGAATCGGGTAAAACCCACCGTATATTTCAGACCGATTGCCCAACCCACTTCCAATAGGCCTGCAATAAATAGCACTATCCAGGACGTAGACACTGACATGATGATCTCTCCGAGTCGAAGGGGTCGTCCCCGATATGCGCGCCGCAAACCAATGACGGCAAGGTCGTCCTTGCTTAAGAAAAACATTTTACCGGCTTGACTGGGATTTCAAGCGAGTTGCTTGAAGACCGGGTAGAAGCAAAATAGTATTGCGCGGCCGCGCGTGTCTGTTATGGTTCCAAACTGCAACAGAAATTAGGATATTCCATGGACCGTCTGTTAACGCGTTATTCCGCGTTTTATTTTGTCATTGTCTGTACGATTACCTTCCTCGCCCTGGGTCTGGTCTTGAGCGGATGGTGGCTGGTGCCGGCACTGGTCTGCGCCGCCCTTGGCGCACTGGGCATTTGGGATATGCGCCAAACGCGCCACGCAATTCGACGCAACTATCCGGTTATCGGCAATCTTAGGTTTTTCTTCGAATTCATACGGCCCGAAATGCGGCAGTATTTCATCGAAGACGATAACGCTGCCCTGCCCTTTTCCCGCGTCGACCGCTCATTGGTGTATCAGCGCGCTAAACAAGAAATCGATAAAAGGCCCTTTGGCACTCAGCATAACGTTTACCAAAGCGATTATGAATGGATCAATCACTCCATGGAGCCATCCCACCCTGAGACTAGCGACTTTCGCATTACGGTCGGCGGGCCTGACTGCACACGCCCCCACTCTCTTTCCGTACTGAATATATCGGCCATGAGTTTCGGCGCGCTGTCGGCCAACGCCGTCCGGGCGCTGAATAAAGGGGCGTCACTCGGCAATTTCGCCCACGACACCGGGGAAGGCGGCATCAGCACGTATCACTTGGAACACAACGGTTCGCTGATCTGGAATATCGGTTCCGGCTATTTCGGTTGCGGGGATGGCAAGGGGCAGTTC
>JAKFDW010000187.1:0-1717 GCA_036675955.1 Orrella sp.
GCGCTATTACCAAGTCTTTACGCCGGCGGCGACCCCGGACGGCGTGGTGGATTTTCTGCTTACGGCGGCTGCCATCGGTTTTCTCTACAAGACCAATGCTTCCATTTCAGGCGCAGAGGTCGGCTGCCAGGGCGAAGTAGGAGTGGCTTGCTCAATGGCCGCCGCGGGACTGACGGCTGTCCTTGGCGGCACTCCGCAGCAGGTCGAGAATGCCGCCGAAATCGGCATGGAACATAACCTGGGTCTTACTTGCGACCCCATAGGCGGGCTGGTGCAGATTCCCTGTATTGAGCGCAACGCGATGGGCGCCGTAAAAGCGATCAATGCATCGCGGCTTGCCTTGCAAGGCGATGGCAAACACCACGTTTCCCTGGATGCGGTGATTGAAACCATGCGCCAGACCGGCGCGGACATGCGCAGCAAATACAAAGAGACGTCGCGCGGCGGACTGGCCGTTAATGTGGTGGTTTGCTAGGAGCCCACGCTCCTAGACGGCTGGCGTCATTATTGGCCTGGCGCCAGCGCTTCGACGGGCGGGTTGACAGCCGTCCTGCCAAAGGTAACGATGCGGCCTATGAACAAAATCGGCCCGCTGGGGCTTGCAGTTGGAGAGCCGCCGGCCGCCTCCTGCGTCATTTCAAATATCTGATCGGGGCCGATCTCGCCCATGAGCGTGGCTGGTACGGTCACCGGCTGGTTCACATCTATCAGCCCCAGCGAGCGCGGCTGCGTCATGGTCTTGTTGTAGGTCCAGAGTTGCACTGATGCGTCGGCCGGGATGTCGCTGCGTACTTGCGGATTCATCAGGACGTTGCCTTGTGGATCAACGGTGACCACCCATCCGGGGGTCGAGCTTTGCCCAGGGGCCTGCATGATCGCTGCCATGGTCGGTGCGATTTCGACCACGGTGATCGGCGGGGCCGCGGGCTCGCTTGGCATCAGGCCAAGTACGATGGCGATCGAGGCAAAGACGCCGCTGGCTATGCGCCAGATCCATATATTGCCCTTTTTTGTTTCGTATCCCGGTTCGAGTCCTGGTTTTTTCGCCGCTGCGGTCTTTATCGTGGACTTCGTATCGGGAATGGCGGTGGGCGCGGTACTGGACTTGATGGTGGGCGTGGCAGTGGATTTGGCGGCGTCGGGTGCCGGGACAGGGGGTTCGTTGAGCCGTTGTTCTGCCGACTTTTCCCTGGTGCGCAGCGCGGCGGCCACTGTGAATGTTTCTTGCTCTGTGTTCTTGCGGCTGCTTACTGCTTGTGCCGCGGCGTGCCGCGATGCTTGATCGCCGGCGGCTGCCGGCGCCGCGGTTTCTGCGGCGGCAAACTTGGAAAATGGCTTTGCGGCAGGCTTGGGAGCATGCCCCAAGGTGGCTTGCAGCCGCTGCAGTGACTGCGGACCCGGATTAACCGGTGGCAACAGATCGACCAGATCAAGGAAGTTGTTTTCCCATTTCAAGGCAGCTGCGGCGGCTTGAGCGTCCTCGCCCAGAAGCTGTTGCGCTTGTGAGGATTCGTGCGAGTTCAGTAGGCCCAGAGTGTATTCCGCAATGAGGATTTCGCGGTCAAAAATTCGTGTGCTGCTCATGCTGGCTGCCGCTCCCGGATGCGGTTCAAGCCTGCCTGGACACATGCCTTGATCTGCACAGCCGGCGCCTGGAGGCGCGCGGCAATTTGTTCATACGTATAGCCATTATAGAAGGCCATCAACAGGGGACGCC
>JAKFDW010000188.1:0-2319 GCA_036675955.1 Orrella sp.
TGTTGTGCTGCTCTGCCTGGCGGCAGGTTTCATTCCCTCCAACTGGCCAGACGGCGTGGGGGTCTACCTGTTGGGCGACTGGCCTGCGCCATTCGGCATTGTGGCTGTCGTGGACCGCTTGTCGACCATCATGTTGCTGCTGACAGCCATACTGGGCTGCGCTGCATGGATTTACTCGACTGCGCGCTGGGATCGCGTCGGGGTGCACTTCCATCCCCTATTCCAGTTTCTGTTGATGGGACTCAATGGCGCTTTTCTCACCGGCGATCTGTTCAACCTGTTCGTGTTCTTCGAGGTGCTGCTGGCCGCGTCATACGGACTCACCTTGCACGGCTCGGGCAAGGCGCGCGTGGCGGCAGGGCTGCACTACATCGTCGTGAACCTGCTGGCCTCTTTCCTGCTGCTCATCGCCATGGCCCTCATTTATGGCGTAACCGGAACACTGAACATGGCCGACCTGGCGGCGCGCGCCGGCGAGCTGGGGGGCCCCGATCGGCGCCTGTTTGAAGCTGGTGCAGCCATTCTCGGCATTGCGTTCTTGATCAAGGCTGCCGCTTGGCCGCTCAATTTCTGGCTTCCGGCCACCTATGCCAACGCCTGTCCGCCCGTCGCCGGGATGTTCGTGATCATGACGAAAGTGGGCATCTACGCCTTGCTGCGCATCGGCTCACTGCTGTTGCCGACTGGTGCGCCGGCGGCGTTTGGCGGCGAGTGGATGTTTCCCCTGGGCATGCTTACGCTGGGATTCGGCGCCATCGGCCTCCTTGCCGCTCCTCAAGTGGAGCGACAGGCGGGCTATTGCGTCATTCTCTCGTCCGGCACGCTGTTCGCGGCCCTCGGCATGCCCGGCGTCACGCTTACCGGCCCCGCCCTGTTTTACCTCATCAGCTCGGTACTGGCGCTGGGCGCTTTCTTCATGCTGCTTGAAATGATCGAACGGACCCAGTCCTTTGGCGCCGATCTGCTGGCCGTCAGCCTTGAAGCGTTCGATCTTGAAGACCCCGAACCCGCCGACCGCTCCGATGACGTGGTGGGAATCGCCATACCGGCCGCCCTGGCATTTCTGGGTATGGCTTTTATTGCGTGCTCACTGCTAATCATCGGCTTGCCTCCGCTTTCGGGCTTTGTGGCCAAGTTCTCCCTCCTGTCCGCCGCCTTGCAAACCTCCGCGACCGACACGCCTTCACCTGCCGCATGGATGCTGGTCGCCGGCGTGCTCATATCCGGTCTGGCAGGTATCATTGCGCTGAGCCGTACGGGTATTCGCCTTTTCTGGAGCGTCGAAGATTCGGTCACGCCCCGCCTGCGCATAAGCGAAGCAGGCCCGGTCGGCGTGCTCATCCTGGCCTGTGTGGCACTGGCTTTCTGGGCGGGCCCTGTCATGCGCTATATGGAAGAAACCGCCAACTATCTCGACCGGCCGTCTGCGTACATCAATGCAGTGCTTACGCAGAACCCAATGCGCGGCATTGCACCGGGGGCGCTGCCATGAGGCGATACCTGAACCGACTGATCCTGCCGCTGGTGCTTCTTGCCTTGTGGCTGCTGCTTAACGATACGCTATCGCCGGGCCAATTGGCGCTCGGCGCCACCCTGGCATTATTGCTGGGCTGGGCGGCGACCAGGCTGCGCCCCTTGCAGGCCTACCCCAAGAAGCCCTTGGTTGCCGCCAGGCTTATAGGCCATGTCGCGAAAGACATCACGCGATCCAACATTGCCGTCGCAATCATCATATGGAAGGGCAACAAGGCGAACAGGACCTCGGGGTTTCTGAAAATTCCGCTGCGCATGCGCGACCCCCATGGGCTCGCGGCACTGGCGTGCATAGTCACCTTCACCCCGGGCACTGTATGGTCCGACTACTCTGAAGAAGAGGGGATCCTCACGCTGCATGTGCTCGATCTCAAAGATGAAGAGGAATGGCGCCATACTATCCAGCACCGTTATGAACGTCCCTTGATGGAGATATTTGAATGAGCAATCTTATCTATTGGGCCGCAGACTTCGCACTCGGCTGTTTCGTGCTAGCCTTGGGATGCGCGGCCTTGCGTTTATTGCGTGGGCCAACCGCGTCGGATCGCGTGCTCGCGCTAGACACCATGTATATCAACGGAATGCTTACCCTGCTTGTCCTGGGCCTGCAGTTCAACTCCAGTTCCTATTTCGACATTGCCCTATTGATCAGTATTTTTGGCTTTGTAAGCACGGTCGCCATGGCCAAATTCCTGTTGCGTGGGGAGGTCATTGAACCATGATGGATACACTGCCGATCTGGATCGCCGTCCCGGCGTCCCTATTTCTCGTCATCAGCGGCCTGCT
>JAKFDW010000189.1:0-7834 GCA_036675955.1 Orrella sp.
CTTTTGTAAAAGAAAGCCCAGATCAGGACAGGTGGCCGAGCGGTTGAAGGCGCACGCCTGGAAAGCGTGTATACGTTTATAGCGTATCGGGGGTTCGAATCCCCCTCTGTCCGCCAAGAATACCAAGCCCTTGATTCTATAAAAGATCAAGGGCTTTTTCATGCCCGGAAGATTTGCCTCTGCCAACCCTAAACCGCCACACCGTTTGAAATGACGATGTGGCGGTTTTTTGTTGTTGCGTACACCGTTTATGAAATATCCATCGCCAGCACAAGCACAACGGGCTGGGGCACGCCTTTTGTAATAATTCTTCAGGCCGATTGACATATCGCATAACGGCATCTACTATTTATCATATTGTACGGACAAACGATCAAATACATCGGAGGATAAATGCTTACGCCCACCAGGAAATCGGAAAACCGGTATCGCGCCCGTTATGGCCGCTATTTCGAGGAGTTCAACGTCGGGGATATCTACGAGCACCGTCCGGGGCGCACCTTGACCGACAGCGACAACATTCAGTTTTCCTTGCTCACCATGAATAATCACCCCATGCATTGTGACAAGGCCTATGCCGAAAAAAGCGAATTCGGCAAGCTCCTGGTAAGCAGTGGCCTGACGGTAGCGGTGGTATTGGGAATGACTGTAAACGACGTCAGCGCCCAGGCTGTGGCCAATCTCGGCTGGAAAGACATCACACTGACAAACCCGGTATTTGCCGGCGACACCCTTTATGCGGAGTCCGAAGTCCTGGAGAAGCGTGAATCGAAATCACGACCGACGCAGGGCATTGTCACTGTGCGCAGCAAGGCATTCAATCAGAAAGGCGATCAGGTAATGACGTTCGATCGCGTGTTCCTCGTATCGAAACTGGGGCATGGCATCGACGATCTGTAAAGAAAGCGCAATAAACAAAAAACCACCCAAGGAGACAACAACATGAGAAAAATCATTGCAGCCGCGCTGGCTGGCGTCGTTTGCGCAGTGGCTGGCATATCTGTCGCATCGGCCGCCGATACCTATCCGAACAAGCCGATCAGGATCGTGGTGGGCTTTCCGCCTGGGCAGGCGACGGACATTATTGCGAGGCTGGTGGCAAAGAAGCTGGAAGAGTCGCTCAAGCAGCCCATTATTGTCGAAAATAAGCCAGGCGCAAGCGGGATTATCGGCACTGTGGACGTGATACGCGCCGCACCGGATGGCTACACACTGTTGGTAAGCTCCAGCGGTCCGCTGGCAATCAACCCAAGCTTATACGCCAAGATTCCTTACGATGTAATGCGCGACCTCGAGCCCATTTCGGAAGTTGCCGAGGTGCCATTGTTTCTGGCGGTCGGCCCAAAGTTGCCCGTCAAGACAGCCGAAGAGTTTGTTGAAAAAGCCCGCGGCAACCCCGGCAAGCTCGACTACGCCTCGGCCGGTAACGGGGTAACCAGTCACTTGGCTATGGAACTGCTCAAGCACGAATTGGGCCTCGACCTCCAGCACATTCCATACAAAGGCAGTCCTGCCGCAGTTACCGACCTGATAGGCGGGCAGACTTCCGTCATGGTCGATACCGGCCCGGCACTCCTTCCGAATTCCGCAAACGGCAAGCTGCGTATCCTGGCGGTGCTGAGCGACAAGCGGGTGGCGGCGGCGCCCGATGTTCCTACGGGCAAAGAGGCCGGCATAGGCGAACTCGCAACGCCGGCATGGGTAGGCCTGGTCGCGCCCAAAGGCACGCCGGATGCGATCATCCAGAAGCTTTACAAAGCCCTGGACTCCAACTGGCGCGATGAAGACGTAAAGAAGGCGTTGAATGGGCTTGGTTCTCAAGTGGTCCTGTCGACTCCCACGGAGTTCAAGGCATACATACAGCAAGAAATCAAAAAATGGCGTGTTGCCGTTGAGTCATCTGGAGCGAGGGTCGATTAATGACTACTGGTAATTCGTACGCCTATATTTCGCAGTCGATTAGCGAGAAGGCATTGGACATTTCGTTCGAAAGCATTCCCCAGGAGGTTCGCACGCGGGCGAAATACCTGATGATCGATGCGCTCGGGATTGCGTTCGCTTCAACGCAGTACGACTTTGCGAAACTAAGCCTCGCTGCATTCCGGGAGTTGTCAGCGGGTGATCAGCAGGTTCCCGTAATCGGCATGGGTATCTCGCTGTCGCCCCGCGATGCGGCCGTCATGAACGGCGTGCTGGTCCACGGACTCGATTATGACGATACCCATCCCGAAGGTGTAATTCATGCCACGGCGTCGGTCTTGCCGGCTGTCCTGTCCCAGGGCGCAGTCTCCCGGGCTTCGGGCAGGGACCTCCTCACTGCTTACGTAGTGGGCCTTGAAGTGGCAACCCGGTTAGGCTCTGTCGCCAAAGGCGGCTTTCACCAGGTTGGTTTTCACCCGACCGGTCTGATCGGTGCGTTCGCCTGCACGGTCGCCATCGCGTGGTTGCGAAAGCTGTCCGCGGACCAGCTGACACATGCCCAGGGAATTGTCCTTTCCATGGCCTCAGGCAGTCTGGAATTCCTCCAGGATGGTGCGTGGACCAAACGAATGCATCCGGGCTGGGCGGCAAATGCAGCTATTACAGCCGTGACTATGGCCAAGCACGGTTTCATTGGACCCAAGGCCACGTACGAGGGGCGTTTCGGTCTTTATAAAAGCCACCTTGGCGCTGATTGCGAATTACGCGACATTGGCGAGATTGTCTCCTCCCTGGGCAGCAAGTGGGAAACTTTGAATATCGCCGTCAAGCCCATGCCCGCATGCCACTTTACGCATGCTTGCGCCGACGCGGCGGCCATTATTCGTGACGCATTCCATGTCGATGACATCAGACGCATCACGGCGAAGGTGCCCGAAGGGGTGATGAAAACAGTCTGCGAACCGGTGTCTTCGAAGAAGCGCCCGGCCAACAGCTACGACGCTCAATTCAGCATTCCTTATTCCGTTGCAACAGGACTGCGGTTTGGCCGATTCAACCTGTCGGCGCTCGACGAGAGCGCATACACCGATCCCATCACGCTGGCCCTGGCCGAGAAAGTCAGTTGCGTGGCTGATCCCGCTGCGGATTTTCCCCGCTATTACTCGGGAGAAGTGGTCGTCGAGCTCAATGACGGCTCCTTGCACGGGCACCGGGAGGCGGTGAATCGGGGTGCCGATGTACGCCCCATAAGCAATGAAGATGTGCTTATCAAGTACATGGAGAACGTAGCAGGTGTTCTGTCAGCGGATCGTGCAGGCCGGATTAGGTCTTGCCTTCAGGATATCGAGCAGTATTCAACCCCCGATCTGATGAATTTCCTTAACTGAGCAATGGACGAAAACATAATGCTTACCGAAACCCACGATGAGGATCAGGAAAGTCTGATCCTGGATATGCTTGATCGGTTCTTGGCCGTCGAGGTCAAGCCTCATGTTCACGAGCTCGAGTACAACGATACCTATCCCACTGAGATCGTTGAGAAAATGAAAGAAATGGGGCTCTTTGGCTGCATTATCGATCCCGAATACGGCGGGCTCGGGCTGTCCACGGTCACTTACGCCAAAATCATCGAGCGCATGTCTGCGGTATGGATGTCCATCTCGGGCATTATCAATTCGCACCTCATCATGGCGATGGCTGTGCAGCGTTCGGGCACTGAAGCGCAAAAGCGCAAGTATCTTCCGCGCTTTGCCAGCGGCGAACTGCGCGGTGGCGTGGGCCTGACCGAGCCGGATTGCGGCACCGACCTGCAGGCAATCAGAACTACGGCCGTCAAGCGTGGTGATAAGTACGTGGTCAACGGCTCCAAGATGTGGATCACCAACAGCATGTATGGCAATTGCCTGGCGTTGCTGGTCAAAACGGATACCGAAACCAATCCACGCCACAAGGGAATGAGTCTGTTTATTGCAGAAAAAGGCAAAGGCTTCACCGTCAGCAAGAAGCTCGACAAGCTGGGGTACAAGGGTATCGATACATGTGCCCTCAGCTTCGACGATTACGAGATCCCCGAAGACTGCCTGATTGGTGGCGTTGAAGGCCGCGGCCTGCAACAGGTGTTGAGCGGCCTGGAACTCGGTCGCATCAATGTCGCCGCTCGAGGACTGGGTATTGCCCAGGCCGCGTTGGACGAGGCGGTCATATACGTGCAAACCCGGAAAACCTTCGGTAAACCGATAGGCGAGCATCAGGCAATTCAACTCAAGCTGGGCGAAATGGCGACACGGACCCAGGCGTCGCGCTTGCTGGTCTACGCGGCCGCCACCGCTTATGACCGAGGCGAGCGCTGCGACATGGAAGCTGGCATGGCGAAATATATGGCCACGGAAGCCGGATTTGAAAACGCCCACGAGGCGATGCGCATATTCGGTGGATACGGCTATTCAAAAGAATACAACATAGAGCGCCTGTATCGCGACGCCCCCTTGCTTGTTATCGGAGAGGGCACCAATGAGATGCAACGCATCATTATTGCCAAGCAATTGATCGAGAGAAACAAGGTATGAGCACTGAATTGAATGGGTCCGGGCAACCTCTGCTTCTGGAAGGAGTAAAGATCATTGCCGTGGAGCAGTACGGCGCGGGTCCTTTTGGTACGCAGCACCTGGCGGATTTGGGCGCCGAGGTCATCAAGATCGAAAACAGGAACGATGGCGGTGATGTCGGCCGCCATGTTGGGCCTCACTATCTCGGCGAAAACGACAGCCAGTTCTACCAGTCGTTCAACCGCAATAAGAAAAGCATCACGGTCAACCTGAAGACGGAGGACGGCAAGCTTATTCTTTCTCGTCTTGCGAAAGACGCGGACGCCGTCTTCAACAATTTGCGCGGCGACCTGCCATCAAAGCTTGGCCTCGATTACAACGCGCTGAAAGAGATCAATTCGAAAATCGTTTGTGCTCATTTGTCTGCCTACGGCCGAGAGGGCTCGCGTACGGCTTGGCCCGGTTATGATTATCTGATGCAGGCCGAAGCCGGTTATTTGTCTGTAACCGGCGAACCTAACGGCCCACCTGTGCGCATGGGTCTTTCTATTATCGACCTGATGACCGGTACGACGGCGGCGCTTGGCCTGCTTGCGGGAATTCTCAGCGCCAGATCCACAGGGATCGGCCGTGATGTGGACGTATCGCTCTTTGATGTCGCACTGCATAACCTGGCCTATGTTGCTACGTGGTACTTGAATGCCGATCACGTTCTGCAACGGGAGCCGCGTTCCAGTCACCCGTCGCTTACGCCCAGCCAGCTTTACCGGACGAAAGACGGCTGGATATTCCTTATGTGCAACAAAGAGAAATTTTGGAGCAACCTTTGTGAAAAACTGGGTAAGCCCGAGTGGATCGCCAAAGAGGAATACAAGGATTTCAAAAGCCGGCTTGCCAATCGCGAAACCATAAACAAAGACCTTGATGGCGCATTGTCCGAGCGCACCACGGACGAGTGGATGTCTGTCTTTGCCGGCGCCGTTCCCGCTGCTCCCGTCCATGACGTGCGCCAGGCGCTCGAGAGCAATTTTGTTCAGGAGCAAAACCGTATTATTGAGCTCGATCACCCCACTGCAAAAGTTCGTGCGGTCGCTTCACCGATCCGTGCCGGCAAGCATCCCAATCGGGCGGCACCTTCAATGGGCGAGCATAACGCCGAGGTACTGCGCATGGCCGGGTTTACCGGCGAGCAGATCGAGCATTTCATCAAGACATCGGTGGTGTGATTCGGCTGTGTAGTGCGATCAGGGTGTGCTAAAACCCATTGGCGCTACAAAGCATAGGAAAATGGATCATATGGCGGCCTCTATTGTAAATGTTGCTCAACCGAAGTACCTGCAGCTGGCTCAGACCTTATTCGACGAGATCGAGGCTGGCGTATACAAAGTGGGTGAACTGTTGCCCACTGAGCACGAAATCTGTAAACAGTTTGGCGTAAGCCGTTTTACCGCGCGTGAAGCATTCAAGCGGCTGGTGCACTTGGGCATTGTCACGCGCCAGGCCGGCATCGGCACACGTGTGGTCGCCAAGGAAGTTCAAAGCACGTACCGTCAGAATATGGGCGGAGTCAACGACCTGTATCAATATGCCACCGACACATCACTGAAGATCGAACACAAAGAGATGGTGGTTGCCGATCAAGCGTTGGCCCGGGCATTGAATGTGTCGCAGGGCGAAACCTGGCTATATCTTTCCGGCAGACGTTACGTGCCTAACAGCAACTTGCCGATAGCGCAGACCAGGATATGGATTTGTCCGGCTTTTCGCTCGGTAAAAGGCCTGAACAAGCCCTTGCATCAGGCCATACATTTTCTGATCGAAGAGCAGTTCGGGGAGTCCATTGTGACGGTAGAGCAAGACATTGTGGCAGTTGTGTTGGACGAAGAGATTGCAAATACGCTTTCCGTGGCACCCGGCACCGCCGGGTTGAAGATCACCCGAAACTACCGCAATCGCAAGGGCGACCTCGTCGAATGCGCTGTCAGCATGCATGCTGCGGAGCGATTCTCCTATCGCTCTGTATTTCAGCGAGAGTGGCGCGTCGAAAACTGAGTCTTTCTTCGGCTGGAGGGGCGGCAACCTATCGGTTTCAACCAGGAGTTTGTACCTATGTTGCAAAGCGCAAGAAGCTTTCTGTTCGTACCGGGCGACAGGCCGGAACGTTTTGAAAAAGCCGCGAATACGGCGGCAGACTGCATTGTTCTGGATCTGGAGGATGCGGTGTCGCCAGATAATAAAGGCGCGGCGCGCGATGCCGTGCTCGAATGGTTGCAAAGCAGAGGTGGTAGAACCAATGATCGTGTCATCGTTCGTGTCAATGATGCTGCGAGCAAATGGTTCGAGGCTGATTGCAGGGCTTTCGGGCAAGCAAGCCTGGCTGGCATCATGTTGCCAAAGGCCGAGTCTGTCGACATTCTGTCTGAGTTGGCCGGTACGATTTCCCGCCACCATCAAATCGTGCCGCTTATCGAAACTGTTCGCGGCTGGGACAATATGCGCCAGATCGGGCAGTCTGCCAATGTGGCAAGGCTCGCATTCGGTTCAGTGGACTTTTGCGTAGATGCCGGTATCAGCGGCGAGCAGGAGGAGTTGGACTTTGTCCGCTCCAGTTTAGTCTTGAACTCCCGGTTGGCCGGTCTGCCTGCGCCCATCGACGGCGTGAGCACAGACTTCAAAAATACCGAACTGTTAATCGGCGATGTGCGGCGGTCTCGTCAGTTTGGCTTCGGCGCGAAACTGTGCATCCATCCGGCCCAGGTCGACGCCGTAAACGTCGGTTATGCACCCGACCCCGAAGAGATCGCGTGGGCCCGCCGTGTCGTTGCCGCAGTAAAAGCCGGCGGCCTTGGCGCAATCTCCGTGGACGGCAAATTGATAGACAAGCCGCTGCATATAAAGGCCGCGAAGGTCCTGGACTCGTGCCAGAACTTCGGCGTGGGAATCGGCTGAAACCTCACGGCCGCATGCTGCTGCGCTATTCGATCTTGATCCCCGCCGTCTTGACCACCTCGGCCCAGTTGGCGACCTGCGTTTTCATCCAGCTACCGAATTCATCAGGCGTCATCTCGATCGGCTCGGCTCCCAAGGTTTCCAGCTTTTCCTGCACGTCCGGCATTTTTACGATCTTGCTCATTTCGGCGTGCAGTTTGTCAATGATGGGTTTGGGCGTGCCCGCAGGTGCCAGCACCCCTTGCCAGCTGCCCGTCAGGAAGCCCGGTATCATTTCGCTGACGGTCGGAACGTCTGGCAACTGCGGTAGCCGCTTGCTGCTGCTGACGGCCAGCAGCTTGATGCTGCCGCTCTTGACGTGTGGATAGGTGGCGACCATGCCGTTCATCGTGGCATCGACTTGTCCGCCGACAAGATCA
>JAKFDW010000190.1:0-10755 GCA_036675955.1 Orrella sp.
TAGCCGACCATTGCCGTGGAGTCGCCTATCAATATCATGTCCAGCGCGTCGTCGAGCAGACGCGCGAAAGGCGCAATATAGGCGGTAAGCGCCGCAATCTTCTTATGGCCTTTATACGCCATCAGCTGCGGCACGCTAATACGCTTTACCTGACTATGCACACTCATTTTCACTCCGTAAAATCCGAGGATCAAAAGCGATGGGAATCCGGAAGACTCCCCTCAAGACAACGACCGTATAATCGATCAGAATCAACTAAAGAACAAATCCCTGGCGTCGCGGCAGCTGCGTCATGCTTCATATGCAACCATGGAGAAGAAACATGTCCACCAGCCAGAACACCGTATCGTTCCATGATGGCCGCAGCGCCCCTCAAGTGGGAATGGGCGTATGGCAAGTCGAGAACGATATGGCCAGCTCCATCGTGAAAACAGCCATCGACATCGGCTATCGCTCCATCGATACAGCGGCCATTTATGGCAATGAAGCAGGCGTAGGCCGCGGTATTGCCGAATCGTCGGTCAAGCGCGAAGACCTCTTTATTGCCACCAAATTATGGAACGACCGCCATGGTCACGATAGCACCAAAGAGGCCTTCGATGAGAGCCTTGAAAAGTTGGGGCTCGATTATGTCGATCTCTACCTGATCCATTGGCCGGTGCCCAAGGTCGGCATGTTCGTCGAGGCATGGGAATGCATGATTCAGTTGCGCGATGAAGGGCGCGCCAAGTCCATAGGCGTCTGCAACTTTAATATCAACCACCTTGAACAACTATTGGACGAAACCGGCGTATTGCCCGTCGTGAATCAAATCGAACTGCATCCGCAATTCCAGCAGGCCGAGCTACGCGACTTCCATGCCGAACACGACATCATCACCGAAGCATGGAGCCCCCTGGGCCGCGGCCGGCTATGGGAAGAACCCACCCTGAACCGCATTGCGCGCAAGCATCAGCGTTCTGTGGCGCAGGTAATGCTGCGCTGGCATACGCAACTCGGGAACATGGTCATTCCCAAGTCCGTGACGCCCGACCGCCTCAAAGAAAACTGGCATATATTCGATTTCATCCTCGACGACGACGACATGGCAGCGATTTCAGCGCTAGACAGGCCGGACGGCCGCGATGGCCCCGACCCCGAGCTCTTCCGGGTATTGAAAACCTGATCCACGCTTGAAAGGTGCCCGCACAGGCCGGCAAGGCTGTATATGTGCCGGCCAGCGGGCACCACGCCGATTGCCAACGCCGGTCAGGCCGATGCTTCAGTAATGCGGCGGTTTTTCCTGTGTGTATGTGCCGGCGCCGGGTTCACCGCCATCTCCGCCGGTCTCGCCCAGGCGCTTCACCAATGCCGTGCAAAGCAGGCGCAGCTCGTCGATCTGCTTCTGCTGCTGGTAGACCATGTGACTGAGCTCCTGCGTCAGGTCGTCCTGGCTGGTCAGTTTGATTTCGATTTCAATGAGGCGATCTTCGATACTCATGCTTTCGCTCTCGCTGCCGCGTGGAAACCGCCATTCTAACGACTAAACTGAAAAGGCCTTCAATGAACACTGAAACGGCACTTGTCTCGCACCTGCGAATGCTTGCGGAATACCATTATTGGGCGAATATGCTGCTTTCGGAGCACGTCGCGGCCATCCCGGACGAGCATTACTTCGCTCCAGCCGGACTTTTTTTCAAGTCGATTCACGGAACACTCAACCATATACTGCTTGCGGATCGGGCGTGGTACGGGAGGCTTGCGGGTAAACCGGAACGCTTTGCACGGCTAGACCTGGAGCTGGAATGCGATCGTACGATGCTTGTAAAGGCGCTGGCCGAGCGGCGCGGCCTCTGGCTTGCGTTGATCGCGAGTACTTCGGGCGACATCATGGCCGGCGACCTGCACTACACCACTACCGCCGGATCCCCGGCCACGCGCCCTTGGCTGGGGGCCCTGGCTCATGTCTTCAACCACGCCACTCACCATCGCGGTCAAATCACCGCGGCGCTCACACGCTACGGCTATGACTGTCCGGAACTGGACTTGATCTATTTCCTGGCCAGGCCCAGTCCGGTGTAATCGGTCGCGCAAGCGGCTTTATTTGTCCAGCAAGTTGCGAAGCACGTACTGCATGATGCCGCCATGGCGGTAATACGCGGCCTCGCTCGGCGTGTCGATGCGCACCATGGCGTCGAATTCGACATTGCCGGCCCTGACTTTTACGGTAGTCGGTATGCGGCCTTCGTTCATGACGGTAATGCCGGAGATATCGAAGACCTCTTCGCCGGTCAGGCCCAGCGTTTGCGCATTCTGGCCGTGGACGTACTGCAGCGGCAGGACACCCATGCCCAGCAGGTTGGACCGGTGAATGCGCTCGTATGATTCGGCGATGACTGCGCGCACGCCAAGCAGGACCGTACCTTTGGCCGCCCAGTCACGGGATGATCCCGAACCATATTCCTTGCCAGCCAGAATAACCAGGGGCGTGGCCGCCGCCAGGTAGGCGCTGGACGCTTCGAAAATGGTTACCACAGGGCCGCCCGCTTGCGTGAAGTCGCGGGTATAGCCTCCTTCGGTGCCCGGCGCCAATTGGTTGCGCAGCCTGACATTGGCAAAGGTGCCGCGTATCATCACCTCGTGGTTGCCGCGGCGCGATCCGTACGAGTTGAAATCGGCCGGCATCACGCCATGATCGGTCAAATACTTGGCTGCCGGCGAATTGCGGGCAATAGAGCCTGCCGGGCTGATATGGTCTGTCGTGACCGAATCGCCGAGCTTGGCCAGCACGCGCGCGCCGGCAATGTCCGATACCGAGTCGGGATCGCGAGGCATGTCCTGGAAATAGGGAGGCTTGCGAACGTAGGTAGACGTTGCGTCCCAGTCAAAAATATCGCCCTTGGGCGTCGGAAGTTCGCGCCAGCGCTCGTCCCCGGCGAAGACGTCGGCATAGCCGCTTTTGAACATATCGGACACGATCGAGGACTCGACGACCGCCGCCACGTCGGCCGCCGACGGCCAGATATCTTTGAGGTAGACGTTTTCGCCTTCCTGATCGGTACCGATAGGATCGTTGAAAAGGTCGATGTCCATGGTACCTGCCAAGGCATATGCCACGACCAGCGGCGGAGACATCAGGTAATTCATCTTTACTTCGGCATGGATGCGGCCTTCGAAGTTACGGTTTCCCGAGAGCACCGACACGACGGACAGATCGTGCTCGGTCACCGCTTTGCTGACTTCCGGAATCAGGGGGCCTGAATTGCCGATGCAAGTGGTACAGCCATAGCCCACCAGATTGAACCCAAGCGCTTCCAGGTATGGCGTCAGCCCGGCACGATCGTAGTAGTCGGTGACGACCCGGGATCCGGGCGCCAGACTGGTCTTGACCCAGGGCCGGCGGCTGAGCCCCTTATTTACGGCGTTCTTGGCCAACAGGGCGGCCGCAAGCATGACCGTCGGATTCGAAGTATTGGTGCATGAAGTGATGGCCGCAATGACGACCGAACCGTGATCGACCTGGCCGTGGGAACCGTCGGGGAGTGTGATGGAAATGGCGTCGCGCGCCCGCAGACCGCTGATCGGCGCTTCGTCCACGTGGTCGGTCGGCTTGGGCGACTGAGTGTCGGAGTCGCTGCGTGACGGGGTGTCGGATGCGGGAAAGGACTCTGCAACTTCTTTATCGTATCCCTGGGGCTTTTGTTTGGGCTCGCCCACAAAGGCGGCCAGCGCTCCCCGGAAAGCCTGCTTGGCATCCGACAGCGATATGCGGTCCTGGGGCCGCTTGGGGCCGGCTATGGACGGCACTACGGTGGAGAGATCGAGTTCGAGGCGTTCGGAATAGCGTGGCTCCGCCGCCGGGTCATGCCAAAGGCCCTGCTCTTTGGCGTAAGCCTGAACAAGCGCCACCTGCTCCGACGAACGTCCTGTAAGCTCCAGGTAGCGCAAGGTCACGTCGTCGATTGGAAAAATGGCAATGGTCGAACCGTATTCCGGGCTCATATTGCCTATGGTGGCGCGGTTCGCCAAAGGCACCGCGGCCACGCCCGGGCCGTAGAATTCAACGAACTTGCCCACCACCCCATGCTCGCGCAAACGCTCGGTAATGGTCAGGACCAGGTCGGTGGCCGTGGACCCTTCCGGCAAAGAGCCAGTAAGCTTGAACCCCACGACCCGGGGTATCAACATGGAAATAGGCTGTCCCAGCATGGCGGCTTCGGCCTCGATTCCGCCCACACCCCAAGCCACGACGCCCAGGCCATTGACCATGGGCGTATGCGAGTCGGTTCCCACGCAGGTATCAGGATAGGCGGTAGCCACGCCGTCATTCTCCTGCGTGAAGACTACGCGCGAAAGATGTTCCAGATTGACCTGGTGGACGATACCGGTTCCGGGCGGCACCACCTTGAAATCATGGAAAGCGCTCTGCCCCCATCGCAGGAACTGATAGCGCTCCAGATTGCGTCCATATTCGATATCCACATTCTGTTCGAATGCTGTCTTCGAGCCGAAGGCATCCACAATGACCGAGTGATCGATAACGAGTTCGACCGGCGCCAAAGGATTGATGCGGCTGGCATCGCCTCCCAGGGCACGCATCGCTTCACGCATCGCGGCCAGGTCGACAACGGCCGGCACGCCGGTGAAGTCTTGCAAGACCACGCGCGCAGGCGTGAATGCAATTTCTCGACTGGGTTCCGCGTTGGCATCCCAGCCGGCCAATGCCCTGATATCCTCGCCAGTAATGTCGCCGCCATCTTCAGTGCGCAACAGATTCTCCAGCAGGATTTTGAGACTGTACGGCAGGCTAGCCACATCCAGTCCAGGGCCTGTAATGGCATTGAGCCGATAAATTTCGTAGGGCTTGCCGTTTACGTCAAGCGTGCCGCGAGACCCGAAACTATTCACACTAGCCATGATGAATCTCCTGTAGATTAGTTGTCTGCCCGGTACAGGGGTAGGATCAGCATTCACCTTATCATGAGGAATGCCCAAGACCAAAGTATCGGATGCGCAAGTTGCACGAATCCTGCAATTGCCCACACCGCCCGTCCGGCCAATCAGCAAGCAGGCGGCCATGGTCGTTATATTGAGGAAAGAAGCTGCTCCATACAACAGCAGCGCTTTTATCTACGGAGCCCCCATGAGCCATCCTCATTTCTTCCAGACCGCCATCCGACTCACCATGTACGATCCACTCGCCGAATTACTGGGCGCGGCCGACAAGGGCTTGGTCGAGTACTCCTACACCGTTGTCGTCAAACTGGCCGGACACTCGTGCCCCACGGTAGCCGGCGCCTACCTGATGACCATCAAGGCACTGAAGCATCTATATGCCGACGGTCATCCTGAACGCGGCGGCATAAAGGTCGAATTCCGCGACGACCAGCTGCACCATGTCACCGGAGTCATCGCCAATGTTGTGGGCTTCATCACCGGAGCAACCACCGACAGCGGGTTCAAGGGCCTGGGCGGCAAATACGACCGCCGCAATCTCATGTCGTTCAATGCACCTATCGGTGGCGAGATCCAGTTTCAACGACTCGATACCGGCGCCAAGGTAGCCGTGAATTTCAATGCAAGCGTAGTGCCCGTCAGTCCGGCCCTGATGCCCATGCTGCAAAAAATCCTCTCCGGAGCCGCTTCCACCGAGGAAAGCAGCCGCTTTGCCGGCGAATGGCAGGAGCGGGTAAGAAAGATCCTGGCAAATGCCGACCATCCCGACTTAATCACTTATGCCAGGTAAACGCATGCCGGACTGAAAATGTTAGCCTAGGGTATCTACCTACAGGAAATAAGATGACGTTCGTGGTTACCGAGGCATGCATACAGTGCAAATACACCGATTGTGTCAGCGTTTGCCCCATGGATTGCTTCATGGAAGGACCGAACTATCTGGTGATCAATCCCGATGAATGCATCGACTGCTCAATATGCGTGCCGGAGTGCCCGGTGAACGCCATCGTCAGCGATCATGAAATCGCCGACGATCAGAAGCACTTCATCGAGATCAACCGCGAGCTATCCCGGCATCCCCGGTGGAAAAGAATTTCGCGCGTAGAGGCGCCAATGCCGGATCACGAAAAGTGGTCCAGCATAAAAGACAAATTGCAGTATTTACAACGCGAAATTCCCTGAGGCTTATCTTCTTGAGAAGGATCAACATGCACACACTTTCGTCGACGACCGCTTTTGCCGCCGCCATTACGATATCTGTCCTTACCTCAGGCGCTGCCCATGCCGCGCCAATACGTTACGAGATTGAACCCACGCATACGTTCGTGAATATCGAAGTCAAGCACTTCGACACCTCCACCGTGCGCGCTCGCTTCGATAAGGTCGATGGCTTCGTGGAACTGGACCGCCCGGCGCAAGCAGGTAAGGCTGAAATCACCATCGATACACAATCCATCAGTTCCGGCACGCCCGACTTCGACCAACATCTGAAAAGCGCCGACTTCTTCAATGTATCTGCATTCCCCCAGGCCCGATTCATCGGCACCGGCTTCCGTTATACAGACGACAAGCTGGAGTCCGTCAGCGGTGAACTGACCATGCTGGGTAAAACAGTTCCCGTGACCCTTACGGCGAGCAGCTTCAATTGCTACGATCAACCTGTCCTGAAGGTGCATGTTTGCGGCGGAGACTTTTCCACCGACATCACGCGTAGCAAATGGGGAATGGATTGGGGTATTGACATGGGAGTTCCAGATAAGGTGCGCTTGCTTATCCAAATCGAAGCCATTCAAAAGTAAGCGGGCATAGACCCATGCTATCAACAAGATTTACACAATCAACTGTATCTATTTAATGATAGCCATTATCATTTAGGAACAGACAGATTGTGGAGTCGTTCATGTTGTTCCTTGCCCAGAAAACCAGTCAGGTCTTATTGCACATGTCGGTCGCCTTCGGCGTTACCTATGCATTTACCGGATCGCTGGCCACAGGCGGGCTGGCTGCCGTGCTCGAGCCGGTATGCAATGTATTGCTGCTGCCGCTGCACGATCGTTTATGGAACAAGATGCGTCTTCTGCCCTATGCCGCCGTAAGCCCCCGATTTCTCCGAAGCGCATTTGCGAACTCGTCGGGGCCCATGGGCCGGCCGAAATAGTAGCCCTGCATTTCGTCGCAGCCATTGGCTTGCAGGAACAGCGCCTGTTCTATTGTTTCGACGCCTTCGGCCACAACGCTGAGATCCAATCCATGGGCCAGCGCAATGATCGCCCGGGTGATCGCCGCGTCGTTGGCGTCGTGGGTAATGTCGTTAACGAATGAGCGGTCGATCTTCAGCACATCGATAGGAAACCGCTTCAGTGAACTCAGGGACGAGTAGCCAGTTCCAAAGTCATCCACAGACAGTAAAACGCCGAGGCGCTTGAGAGACTGCAGAATGGTGATCGCCGCCGCCGTATCATGCATGACGGTGCTCTCGGTTATTTCCAGCTCCAGCCTATCGGGCGCGAGCCCAGTGTCATGCAGCACCTTTCCTACTTGCTCGACAAGGTTGGACTGCTGGAATTGGCGCGCCGACAAGTTGACGGACACGATCAATAGAGGCAGGCCTTGCTCTTGCCATCGGCAGGCCTGGGCGCAAGCCTCATTCAAGACCCACATACCGATGGCTTCAATACATCCATTGTCCTCGGCGATGGGAATGAAACGGGCGGGCGACACCTGGCCCAATTCGGGATGGTCCCACCGCAACAGCGCTTCCACTCCCACCACGACACCCGTGTTGAAATTGACTTTCGGCTGGTAATGTATCGTCAACTCATTATTGGACAAGGCATGGCGCAACGAGCTTTCCATAATGAGATGCTCGCGCATGGTGCGCTCCATGCCGGGGATGTGGAATCGATATGCGTTACGGGCGTCCCTCTTCACTGCGCTCATCGCCATATGCGCCTTGTGCAGCAAGCCATGTTCCGAGGTGGCGTCATCCGGAAACAAGGCAATGCCAATGCTGGCACTCAAGAACAGCTCATGACCTTGTACAAGAAATGGCTCGCGCATCCTGCGCAGCAACGTTTCAGCAAGGCCGGCCGCCTGATTGCGATCAGTGATGGGGCTTTGCACGATAATAAACTCGTCCCCGCCCTGGCGGGCCAGCATATCGCGGGAACTCAAGGACTGGGCCAGGCGGTCGACGCATGCACGGATCACCCCGTCTCCCGCGGCGTGGCCGAATACTGCATTGACCTTCTTGAAGAAATCGACATCCAGAACCAATACGGCGAGTTCGGTCTTATTGGGGACGGCACGAACGACAACTTGCCGCAGCGTCTCTACAAGGGCTACACGAGTGGGCAAGCCGGTAAGCATGTCGCGTCTTAGCCGATCACGCTGGAACTGTTCCGAACGCCGGAACTGATGACGCGATTCGCGCACGACATGCAGAAAGATCACATAATACAAATATCCACAAGCGACCGATTTGCAGAGATCGGCAAGAATATACTGCGGTCCCAGGGGCCCCGCGTACACCATGAGGTACAGCTCGCCCAGACTTAACACGATAGCGGCAATTGCAAGGTAAAAGGCTTTTCCGTCTCCCAGGGCACACGCACGCCAAAGGAAAACCAGTGCGGCTGCCAGATATAGAATTACCAGCGCCGAATGGACCCATACCGCCAGAGGCTCGAGCCGCTGACCTTCGATGAACGAGTGAGGCAGGTCGTTCAGCCTGGAATGTTCGGCCCACGCAATTGTTGCGGCCAATACCACCGTGCCGGCGATAAGAGCATAGCGCGTGCGCTTGCCGGCGTTCAGGCTCCACGGAGTGGCCGCCACAGCCAATAATGCTGCGGCAAGGATTCCGTTCGATGCCAGCCCGAACACAGTGGATCTGGACAGGACATCAAGTGCGGCCACATCGCGCATTCCAACCATGAGCAACAAATGGCACAGGGCAAGCAGCGCTGTGGCCAAAAACGCCGCCGACAATATCACCACGTTGCAGGCGACCTTGCTGCTGATGCCCTGCCACCCTAGCGCGAATATCATGAACGCGAAAACGATGGAAAGCACCTCCATACCCGTTTGCAGGGGAAGGCGGAAGTTGCCCAGGTCGGGGACATCCGATGGCCGGGCAAGCGCCAGCCACACCAAGGGACAAGCCAGAATCAAGATGCTCAGGCATAGATACCAGCGGTTACGGATAGCGCCTTGATATCGCTTGTTGGGCTCGAAAGCAGCCGCGAGTACAGGGTCAGCCACGGCGAAGCATCTTCGTAGCGGCTGCAGCCGGAATGCACGAATGTCGAAGAATCATCGCCGCTAGGCAGTCTGGACTCATATACGAGGCGCTAAATGACAAAAGAGAAGAATTATCTCAGGAATTATGCAAAAGTAACATTAAGTATTGGGTCGTGAATAGCGCTAAAGTGATTTTTTCAAACACCAGTGAAATAGAAGGTCCACCATGACACGTATCAATTGCGTTCCCGTAGAAGAACTCAGCCGGCAACATCTCGTGGCGGAATATCGCGAGCTGCCGCGCGTTTTCTCGCTGGCGCGAAAAGCTGCGGAGCGCAAGGACATCAAACCGATCGAGCATTACACCCTGGGCAAAGGCCATGTCCTGTTCTTCTACACCCGCCTCGCTTACCTCGCACGCCGGCATGCCGAGCTCGTACGTGAAATGCAGCGGCGCGGATACAAGCCCGCCTTCACCACTCCGCTGACCGAATCTCATGCCGACATCCCTGCTGAGCTCTGGGGCGACTGGACGCCGACAGAAGAAGCGCTGGCCGTAAATCGGCAGCGTATCGCCGAGCGGCAGCGAGAACCGGCCGACGCAACCGTCGACTTCGTCCCGCGACATGACATGCCGCGAGACGCCTATTAAGCACGGCCTAGACGCGGCGGACACTGGCTGTTTCCAAATATGCGCTGTCATCTTCACTGCCTTGCTAAAATGTCGTGGAAACGTTGAATGCGAGTACATATGTTCGCGCTATTCAAAGACCGCAAAGATGCCGGCCACCAACTTGGACTTGCGCTCGTCGACCGTTACGGGCAACGCGACGACGTGCTGGTTCTTGGCCTGGCGCGCGGCGGCGTACCGGTGGCCCGTGAAGTGGCTGCCCTGCTTGACGCCCCGCTCGATGTGATGCTGGTCCGCAAGCTTGGACTGCCGCAGCACAAAGAATATGCCATGGGCGCCATCGCCAGCGGCGGAATCGTCGTGCTGGACAAGGAAGTCCTGCGCACCATGGGCGTAAGCAGCCAGGCGCTTGATGCCGTCATGGCGGCGGAACAAAAAGAACTGAGCAGGCGCGAGAAAAGCTATCGTACTCGCGGCGCTGCCAGGAAAATCGAAGGACAGACCGTCATATTGGTGGACGACGGTCTGGCAACCGGATCCACGATGCGCGCGGCCATTGCCAGCGTCCGGGGCGGCGGGGCCCTGGAAGTCGTGGTTGCCGTCCCTGTGGCGGCGAGTGAAACCTGCGAAATGATCCGACAGGAAGTCGATGATGCAGTTTGTCTGGGTACGCCGGCCATGTTCCGGGCAGTGGGACTCTGGTATGAGGACTTTCCCCAGGTCAGCGACGATGAAGTTCGGGCCTCACTGGCATGAAAAACGGCGCCAAACCCTTGGCCAGCCTGTCGCTACGGCCCTTTTTCCTCAGCGCCCGCCAGGGCGGATTGACTATACGGAGGCGCCAACGTTGTAATTTCTACGGCTTAGTAACGAAAAGTAGCTTTTCCAGGTAGACAATATGCTCTGAAGGGATTACATTCCTGCTTAGGTTTTCAAGTTCGTTGAAG
>JAKFDW010000191.1:0-2623 GCA_036675955.1 Orrella sp.
CGTAGCGGTGACCTTCGCTGATCAGCGTATCAATGACCGGCTCGTCTACAGCAAACGAGCTCGGCCGATCTTCGCGGGCCATGTGAGCGTTTCTCCGTTAACGGTATCGATCAGGGTCAGTGCGCTGAACGTATTGATTGCGGTGGTTCCGGCCAGGAATTCATCGATGACGGCACCGAACAGGAACAGGCTGCCCAGGCCGGGGAAGTGATCGCCCTGGCATTCGATCCGGACCTCGTTGCCTTCAACCGGCATGCCGCGCACAATGCGGCGGCATGTTTGCACCTGGACGTCTTTGATTGCTTCGATGCTGCGGCGGGCCGAAGCATGGCGATAGGCATCCGACTGGCGCGCCGGCACATACAGCGCCAGCAAATCGCGCAGGTGGCCTTCCTTGGCCAATGCCAGGTGGTTGGCGTTCAAATGCGACAGTATGCGCCACAGCAGGGCGTTGTCGATGACAGGAAGGCCGTGCGGCGTAATGCCGTGGATGTTGCGAAAGCCTATGCGGGCTGGCGAATTGTCGGTGGGCTGGTTGATGTCGCCCAGGCGCAGGCTTTCTGGCAGATTGCCGTGCGTGCAGGTAACGCGCACCGATAATGTCAGCGCTTGCGGCACCGTGCCGCTTGCGTAAGGCAGGCTTAGATAATGCTCATGGCTTTGGCCGAGCGCCGATGGATGTATCCTCAGGTTGTACGATGCGTCGTCACCTTCGGTGAACGCAGAAAAGGGATGGCAGTCGTACTCTTTGCCGTCAGCCTGACGGGCTCGTACTTGATCGACGGAAAAGATGCTTTCCGCGCCGCCGTTGCGGTCCGTAGGATGAATGCGGTATTCCGGCTGGCGATGATCCACGCGTATTGGATGGGCATCCTGGCTGAAGAGATTGACCGCAGGGGTGGCGTTCAGCACAAAGCTCGAACTTGTCAGGTCGGGCGCCCAGTCGGGCACCGTATCGAAAACGAATTGCACCGATAGCTGGTTTGTCGCGTCGCGCGAGCTCCACCGCGACAGGCCTTTCAGGTCCAGGAACAGCAGTTTCTCGGGCAGGGCGAAATACTCGTGCAGGACGCGCCATGCCGGGTGAGCGCTCGCGGGCCATGGCAGCAGTTCCAGGTCGGGGCGCATGCCGGCCGCCTCTATGGAAGAGGCGGGCAGTATGGTCAGCGGCCCCCCCGGCGATCCGACACGCACTTCGCGTACATGCCTGAGCAGTAATAAATAAAGGCGGGCGGCGTCCGCCTGGCCATCGCCCAGGAAAAAACGCAGCCGGTCGGATTTCCAGTCCTTGGGCGCAACGCCGTTGAAATTGAATTGAAGCCGCAGCGAGCGCGTTACGGTTCCTCCGCCTTCCCATCGGGCCTCGGTGAGCGCCAGCGGCTCCATCGTGACGGGGAACGATGCGCGGAACACAGTGCGGTGTCCGTCCACAGGCACGGACGCAAACTCCGTCCCGGCCGGGATCGTCACGGGGCCTTCCATGGCGGCCCGCGGCTCATATTGGATGATGGTCATGCAAGGCAAGGGTCGCAAGATGTGCGGAAACAACAGCTGCGCCAGTGTCTGGATGAATTCGGGGAAGTCGTCGTCCAGCCGATGCCGCATCAACCCGGTAAGAAAGGCGACGCCTTCGAGCAATCGCTCGACATCGGGGTCGCTGGCGCTATTCGCGCCCAGCATCGGCGCCAAGGCCGGATTGCGCTTCGCAAATTCGTTGGCCAGTCCGCGCAGGTGCCCGAGCTCTTGTTCGTAATAGCGGTTGATCATGCTGTCATGACCTTCGCAGCGAAACTTTGCCGCTGGACAATACCGTGGTGGACAAGCGGATAGGGATGTCGATGTTGTCGACTTCTATCAGGCCGTTCATGGAAAATACCAAGGTCAATACGCCTTCCTGGTTTTCAGTAAATTCGATAGAGGGTTGCTTGAGCCTGGGCTCATAACGCTGGACCATGCGCGTCATATCGTCGATGATCTGGCGCGTCGTGCCGCTGCTGAACGAACCGGCCAGATTGGTGAAGTCCGGCACGCCGAATTCGAGGTCGATGGGCACGCTGCCCTGGCGCGTATTCAGGATGCGGCGCAAGTGGCCCATGATCGACTCAACCAGCATCTCTGCGCGGGTCATGTGCGAGCGCCCGCCTCCAGAGTCGAAACTGGCGATGCGTTCGAGTAGTCGTTGTTCTTGCATGGCGGAAGAAGGGGTGTCCGGGCACGGCAGCCCGGGCACCCCTTCCTGCTACCTTACTTGGGCGCGAGCCATGAGTCTTCGGCTTCGATGCCGTCCGGCTCCCATGTCCAGACGATTTTTTCGTAGGTGAAGCCTATGTCTTCCATATGGCCCAGCTGACGGTTGTCCGTGACCAGGCAATTCGGGATCCACAAACGGGTGGAAACGATCACGGCGTTTTGCAATTGGATGGTGTAGTACTTTTCTTCCGTGCCCTTGGGGCTGATACGGAAAAACTCGAGCTCGACTGTTTTCATGCTTTCGCCGGAACACAGCGCCTGATAGATCTTGGGCGAGGACTTGTCGATTTCTTTCGTGATCGTTATTCCCAGATGCTGGCGCTTGCCGGTGGGCAGGCCGGTCTGCGGGCTCTTGGGCAGTTCGATGACGTGT
>JAKFDW010000192.1:0-3823 GCA_036675955.1 Orrella sp.
TTGTTCCATTCGCGTTTTTCGGCCTGCAGCGAGAATTCGGTGAGAGGGTGGCGCTGCAACCACGATTCATCGACATTCAGCCGGATACTGTGCCCATTGGCTTCTATGGAAATGGGCAGGGATGCCGGATCATCACGCCGCCGCGACAACAGCACGGCCAGCCGCAAGCAGAACAGGGTGAGCCACTTGGCACGGGACGGATCGCGCCCCTGCAGCTTGCTGAGTTTGCCCTGGTGGCCCAGCGCAAACAGCGACAGCATGATCTGGTCGTCGTTTGAGAAACCCGGCATGTCGGCATGTTGAAGAATATAGGCGCCATGCTTGTGGTAGTCGGCATGGGCGATGCTGATTCCAATTTCGTGCAGATCGGCCACCCAGCCCAGGGTGCGCTCCAGCTCCTGCTTGTCGGGGCCTTCCGGCAGTCCCAGCTGTGAAAAGAAATCAAGGGCTGCGCGCTTGACCCGGCTGGACTGGTTGGAATCGACATGGTAGCGCTTCATGAACTGGCGCACGGTCTCGTCGCGCTTGTCATGCTGCGAGTCGCGTCCCAGCAAATCGTACAGCACGCCGACACGCAGGGCGCCCTCGCCGGGCAGCATCAGCTTGATCTTGAGTTCCTGGAAGGCCGCCATCATGATGGCAAGGCCTCCCGGCAAGACCAGTGAACGGTCGTGTTTCAGGCCAGGCAGCTCGCTCATGATGACCTTGCCGTCTTTGACGAGCTTAGCCTTGAGCTTTTCCATTCCGTCCAGGGTGATGCCTTTCTTGGACATGCCTCCTTCGATCAACACCGCCAGCAAGCCTTTGGCGGTGCCTGAAGAACCATAAGCCTCTTGCCATCCTGTCCTGCGATATTGCCTGGAAATGGTTTCGAACTCGCGCCGCGCGGCAAGCTGGGCCTGTTCCATTCGCGATTCGGTGACACGTCCATCGGAGAAAAACTGGCGCGTATAGCTGACACATCCCATGAAAAGGGAGGACATGTGGATGGGCTGGAACCCTTTGCCGATAATGACTTCGGTGGATCCTCCGCCTATGTCTATCATCAGCCGGCGATTCGCCGACGGAGGGAGTTCGTTCGTAATGCCGGAGAAAATAAGGCGGGCTTCTTCCTGGCCGGCGATGACCTCGATGGGGAAGCCCAGGGCTGCTTCGGCGCGCGGCAATATTTCGTCGGCGTTGCTGGCGATGCGAAAAGTATTGGTGGCCACGGCGCGTACGCGGTTTGGGTGAAAACCGGCCAGGCGTTCGCCGAATCGCTTCAGTACAGTAATGGCGCGCTCGATGGCCTCTTCATTGATGACGTTGTCGTCGTCCAGGCCGGCGGCCAGCCTGACTGACTCTTTGAGCCGGTCGATGGCATAGATTTGTGCAATGCCGTCCTGTTGTACGACGCGTCCGATTGAAAGCCGGAAACTGTTGGATCCGAGGTCAACGGCGGCAAGTAGGTAGTCCATTGGGGTGTTCTTGGGTGAGTACTCCAAGATTATAAGGACCTCGTCGGCCGCTGCGGTCTGTTTGGGCGGGTTTCGTAAAAAAACAGCGATAATCAACTCTAGTGGACAGAAACAGGACGTTCTCGCAGACTGTCACATAACGGTAAGAAAAATGAAGTAAAAGATCGCGTCAACTTTCCGCAAGGGCCACCTCTTATATGCTTCCTTTGTCGTCGAATCCTACCTTGCTGAATCGGGAGCTTTCCCTGCTCAAATTCAACGAGCGGGTTCTGGCCATGGCCGAGAACCTCCATACGCCGCTGCTCGAGCGTCTGCGCTATCTTTGCATTGTGAGCTCCAATCTGGACGAGTTCTTCGAAATCCGCATTTCCAGCCTGAAGGAGCAGCAGCGCCAGAATCCCAACCAAGTCGGCGCCGACGGCTACACGCCGGGAGAGGCCTTCGAGCGCGTACATGTTGCGACCCACGAACTGGTCGACAGGCAAAACAGCCTGCTGATCAACGACGTGCTTCCCAAGCTGCGGGCAGAAGGCATTGCGCTGCTCGATCCACGCGACTGGAGCGAAGAATTGCTGGCCTGGGCGCAGGCGGGCTTTCACCGGGAAGTCATGCCCATGCTCACCCCCATCGGCCTGGATCCGGCGCATCCGTTTCCGCGGGTATACAACAAAAGCCTGAACTTTATCGTCTCCCTGCATGGCCAGGATGCTTTTGGACGCAGCGCATCCATTGCCATTGTGCAAGCGCCACGGGCCTTGCCCCGCGTCATGAAGGTTCCTGCGGAGATCTCCGGCATACCTCACAGCTATATCTTGCTTACTGCGATGATCAGCACGTTTGTGGGCGAACTCTTCCCGGGGCTCGACGTAAAAGGCTGTTATCAGTGGCGCGTAACCCGTAACAGCGACCTTTTCGTCGACGAAGAAGAAATCACCAATTTGCGGCTGGCCTTGCAGGGCGAGCTCTCGCAGCGCAATTTCGGGGCGGCCGTGCGGCTGGAAATCGACCACGTCATGCCGCCGGCCCTGGCCACTTTTCTCGAGAAGGAATTCCAGCTCTCGCCTCAGGACACCTATCGGGTCAGCGGGCCGGTAAACCTGTCTCGTCTGATGCAACTCTGCAATGTAGTCGAGCGTCCCGAGCTTCTGTTTCCTGATTACCGGCCCAAGATGCCGCCGCCTTTCGATATGGTGGCGGACAAGCCCGATGAATTATTCGGCGCCATTGCCGAAAAAGACCACCTGTTGCACCATCCCTATCAGGCCTTCCAGCCTGTGCTGAACTTCCTGACAGCGGCGGCGTTGGATCCGTCCGTGGTTGCGATCAAGCAAACCATTTATCGCACCGGCGAAGATTCCGAGCTCATGCGCCTGCTGGTGGCGGCCGCCAAGGCCGGTAAAGAAGTTACGGTGGTGGTGGAACTCATGGCGCGCTTCGACGAGCAGACCAATATAAACTGGGCTGCCAAGCTGGAGGAAGTGGGGGCGCACGTCAGCTACGGCGTAGTGGGGCACAAGACTCATGCCAAGATGTCTTTGGTATTGCGGCGCGAGCATGGACATATCAGGCGTTACGGTCATTTGGGTACGGGCAATTACCATCCGCGCACCGCGCGCCTGTATACCGATTTCGGCCTGCTTACCGCCGACCAGAAGCTGTGCGAAGACATGGATAAAGTGTTTTCCCTGCTGACGGGCCTGGGCGCCAGGCGGCCCTTGAAGCTGCTGCTTCAGTCGCCGTTCACTATGCACGAGACCATGGTCGCGCTTATCCGGGGCGAAGCGGTCAATGCCAAGGCGGGGAAAAAGGCGCGCATCATGGCGAAAATGAATTCGTTGCTCGAGCCTATCGTTATCGAGGCGCTGTACAAGGCCAGCCAGGCCGGCGTCCGAATCGATCTGATCGTGCGGGGCGCTTGCGCCTTGCGGGCCGGGGTGCCGGGCCTGTCCGAAAATATCCGGGTGCGGTCCATTATCGGCCAGTTCCTGGAACATTCACGTGTGTTCTACTTTTACAACGGCGGGGCGGAAAACATTTATTTGTCGTCTGCCGACTGGATGGACCGCAATTTCTTCCGGCGCGTCGAAGTCTGTTTTCCGGTGCTGGACAAAGCCCTTAAACGCCGTGTCATCAGTGAATCGTTCACGTATGCCTTGCGCGACAATCAATTGGCTTGGCGCGCCTTGCCCAATGGCAGCTATGTTAAGGTCAAGAGTCGTGGCAAGCCGTTCAATCTGCATCAGCACCTCATGAAACAACTTGGGCCCTGACAATATTCGTAACTGTCACGAACATGTCATATTGCGTACTTAATATAGCGTCTGTGCAGGGTCAGCCTGCCTTAACTAGTACAGGTCAAGAGGATT
>JAKFDW010000193.1:0-4358 GCA_036675955.1 Orrella sp.
TGCTGCATCATGGGGGTGTGACCGTTTAGGGCATGGTCGATTTGCGCCTTTGTTTGTGCGGCTTTGCCGCTTGTGGCAACGGTTTCCGGCTGCATGGGGCTTTCTGTGGGACGGTTAGACAATGACAACGACACCTATCAACATATAGCTAGACTTGGCATTTCGGCGTAACTTTCAAGATCGATACTTACAAGCTACGCCGAATCGATTGGCGTGCTTTAAAAACCTACGCCACACAGCATGCCCATAGTGCAATTTGATGCACGCGGCTAAGCTGTTCAAGCCAAAAGAACACTTTACCATTGATGCCCATGCCGGCATGCATAGCAGGGCATCAGCGAGGTACGGCAAAGTATGCCACCACACCCATGTCGACATGCCGCGGCAGCCGCATCGGTAGGGGTCGGCAAATGGCATTGCAGAGCCTGCCCCGGGCAATTCAGGCACAAGAATCGGATGGTCATTTCCCTGTAATCTGCTGCATATTCCAGGCTCGAACTTTTCAACGACGCACACCAAGCCATGCCCCAGCCCAACTATTCTGATAGACCGATGGCCGTTCTCGAATGGATGATGCTCCTCGCTCTTGCGGCGGTGTGGGGCGCGTCGTTCTTCTTTAACCGCGTGGCGGTGAATGAGCTTCCGGTTTTTACGGTTGTGGTTTCCCGTGTGGCGCTTGCCGCAATTCTCCTTCTCGTAATCTTGAGACTCAAGGGCGAGAGGATGCCGGTGGATCATCGGGTCTGGATGGCGTTCTTCGGCATGGGATTGCTGAACAACGTCATTCCCTTTTCCCTGATCGTGTGGGGGCAGCAGCATATCGCCTCGGCCGTTGCCTCTATCCTGAATGCCTCCACGCCATTGTTCGGGGTGATCTTTGCCCACTTCCTGACCAGCGATGAGAAGATAAGCGCCAACAAGTTGCTTGGCGTGGTGGCCGGGTTTGCCGGTGTCGTCATCATGATAGGTTTTGACGTTTTCGACACGCTGGGCACAACGGTTGTGGCGCAAATAATGTGTCTTGCCGGAGCCGTATCCTATGCCTTTGCGGGAATCTTCGGGCGCCGATTCCGTGCCATGGGCATTACCCCGATAGCCACCGCCACGGGGCAGGTGATTGCTTCCAGCATTCTGCTTCTTCCTCTCGTGGCCGTCGTCGACCGGCCTTGGACACTCGATACGCCGAGCATGGCCGCGGTCGGCGCTTTGATCGGCTTAGCGGCAATCTCGACTGCACTGGCCTATGTGCTTTATTTTCGAATCCTTGCTACGGCTGGCGCAACAAACCTGTTGCTGGTCACGTTCCTGATCCCTGCCAGCGCTATCATGCTCGGTGTTTTGTTCCTTGGTGAAAGCCTGCTGCTCAAGCACCTGGTCGGCCTGGCCCTGATCGGTGTCGGAATGGCCATTATCGATGGCCGGCTGTGGCAGCTTGTGCGTCAACACTGGGGCGTGTTTTCGGGCCAGTAGTAAGCGTCGCCATAGATGCGGCCGCCAAATATGGCCGTGCCGATGCGCACTTCAGTCGACCCTTCTTCAATGGCAATCTCGAAATCGCCGCTCATTCCCATGGAAAGCCGCTCCAGTTCGACACCGGCAATGGCTTCTTGCCGAGTACGATCGCGCAGCTCGCGCAGGGTACGGAAACAGGCACGGACAGCGTCCTGGCTGTCGACATTGATCGCCATGGTCATCAGGCCGCGTACGCGCAGGGTGGGGGTGTCGCGGGCGATGCTGCGCAGGAATGCGGGCAGCTCGGCCGGCGGCAAACCGTATTTGCTGGGTTCGGTCGATGTCTTGACTTGCACCAGCACGTCGATGGCGCGGCCTTCTTGCTGCAACCGCTTGTCCAGCGCGATGGCCAATTCCATGCGGTCCAGCGACTGTACCTCTGCGGCCAGACGCGCGACATCTTTCGCCTTGTTGGTTTGCAGATGGCCGATCATGATCCAGTCGATATTGCAGTCGGCCAGGCCATCGTATTTGGACCGGATTTCCTGCACCTTGTTCTCACCGAACCGGTGCACGCCAAGGCGCACGGCTTCACGTATTGCTTCTTCGCCAAAGGTCTTGCTTACCGGCAGCAGCGCAACCGAATCGGACGGCCGGCCGGCGCGAAGTGCAGCGGCGCTGATACGGTCTTTGATCCGGGCAAGGCGCTGGGCGATAGAACTTTCATCGGTCATGTTGGCATACCTGAAAATGATTGCCGCCCTGTAGGCCAGGGCGGCGAATAAGGCGCAGATGCCATTGTAGACCGCCAGGAGCGTGGCCTCCTAGGCCGGCGACATGAGCGTTTGGTGGACCTGCGCCGTGATCTCGTAGGAGCGCAGCCGCGCCGTGTGGTCGAACATGTTGGATGTAATCATCAACTCATCGGCGCCGGTCTTGTCCAGGAAGGCCTTGAGTTGGGCCGCGACGGTTTCGGGCGCCCCGATTGCAGAACACGACAGGACGTGTTGCAAGAGTTCCTGGGCCTGCGGCCCTATCTGGTCCAGATACCCTTTTTGGGGAGGAGGCAGGCGGGAAGGGCGGCCGCTGCGCAGATTGACGAACGACTGCTGCCACGATGTCGCCAGAAACTGGGCCTGTTCGTCAGTGTCGGCCGCGAACACATTGAAACCCAGCATCACATAAGGCTTTTGCAAACGATCCGACGGCTGGAACGTGCTGCGATACAGCTGAATGGCCTGCATCATTTGCTGAGGCGCGAAATGCGAGGCAAAGGCATAGGGCAGCCCTAGCGCCGCGGCAAGCTGGGCGCCGAACAGGCTGGAACCGAGTATCCAGATGGGAACGTTCAAGCCTTTGCCCGGCACCGCCTGGACGGATTGCCGGGGCTCATCCGATAAGTAGTCCATCAGCTCGACCACATCGCGCGGAAACTCGTCGGCATCCGAAGCCAGGTTGCGGCGCAGTGCGCGCGCGGTAACCTGGTCCGAGCCGGGAGCCCGGCCCAGACCCAGATCGATGCGCCCGGGGAAAAGCGATTCGAGCGTGCCGAATTGCTCTGCGATGACCAGGGGCGAATGATTGGGCAGCATGATGCCGCCGGCGCCCACCCGTATGGTGGACGTGCCGGCGGCTACATGCCCGACGAGCACAGAGGTGGCCGCACTGGCAATACCCGGCATGCCGTGGTGTTCGGCCATCCAGTAGCGCTTGTAGCCCCAGCGCTCGCCATGCTGGGCGATATCCAGCGTATTGCGGAATGATTCGGCGGCAGTGCTGCCTTCGATGATGGGGGAGAGATCGAGTATGGAGAATGGAGTCATTATGGACAGATGGGGCTGCCGCGCGGGAAATCAATGGGCGGCGTTCAAAACCTTCCTGATCTGGCGCCAACCCGCGCGCCTACTACCATCTCGGTGATCCAGCCTATCAGTATGGACGTGTAGGCCTGCTGGCATGCCTTCTCGGTGAGGGCATGATCGGCGCCGTCGACCACGCGGTGCGTGAGCGAGTGGGAGTTGCGAAAGGCGGCGCGGTAGCTCATGATGGTGGCGTGCGGGACGAGGTGATCGTGTTCCGATTCCACCAGCAAGACGTCGCCCCTGAAGCCTGCGCAGGCCGCCAGCGCGCGGTTTTCTTCGGGTGTAACGGGCGCTCCCCGGTACACCGCCAGATCTTCGCGGTTCAGTTGACGCTTGGGCAAGGACCATTCGGCATCCCGGTACAAGGAAGGAACTCGCAATGACAGCCACTTTACCGGGCGCATAGTCGTCAGTATGGTCGACAGATAGCCGCCGTAGCTGGTGCTGACTACCGCGATCGACGATGTATCGATGGCGGGGTGCTGTGCAAGCAGGTCGTAGGCGGCGATGATGTCGTGCAGATTCTCTTCGCGTGTGACGGTCTGCTGGCGCGCCGAACCTTTTTCATGGCCGCGCAGGTCGAAGGTCAGGCACACGCATCCCAAGCCGGCGATACCGCGTGCGCGATCCAGGTCGCGCTCCTGGCTGCCACCCCAGCCGTGCACAAACAGTACGCCCGGTACTTTGGATTGCGGGGCCAGGAATGTGCCGGCGATATGCTCGTCCTGGACCACTATCTCTACAGAAGTGCTGCTAGTTCCCATAGGGCTCCACCGTTACGTATTTCCTTATCAAACCCAGGTCCTTGTCTTCGCCCCGAAATACTTCTGTTGCAGAGGCGGGCGGATCGACCTCCTGGCCAAAGATCTCTATTGTGCTGGCACGAATCTGCTGCACATCTTCGTGCGCCTGGAAGACCTCAAGTGCGGCGATTTCCGCGCTGCTCGCACCGCCCGAGCGCCAGGATTGCTCCAGCACGCCGACACGCCATTTGCCCTGGGTATCGACGCCGCCGGCAATATCGTAGTTGCGCCGCGAGGCGAA
>JAKFDW010000194.1:0-3363 GCA_036675955.1 Orrella sp.
GCTGCGTTAGAATGCGCGTCCCGGCGCAAGGCCGGATAGTTGTCCCGGGCCGTTAGCTCAGTCGGTAGAGCAGAAGACTTTTAATCTTTTGGTCGAAGGTTCGAATCCTTCACGGCCCACCATCAAGTCCACTTCACGACCGGCAGGCGCGCTCTGGATTAAGCCACGCAGATTGGGTCGCACCCGTGTGACAAGAAGCAGCTACGGATCGGAACCTCGAACATAGCCGGTGCAAACCTTACCTTATCTCGCCCTTTACGCTGGGCTAGACGACCCGCCCGCCAAGAAGTCATATGGGGAGGGAGCAGACGAACAAATTGGACGGGCGGGTCAAAAAGGATTTTGCATTCGACCGTGCTGCTATGCAACAAACCTGAGCCGCCACTATTCGGATCGGAACTATGCCACGGCAATCTGCGTTCCAATAACCAGTTTGGTGCGTAGTGATGAAAGTCTGCCCCAAGAAGGGGAATTCCAATGCGATCAAGTACAAATACGTGTCTTTGACGAACTAGCTAAAGGATTATCCTAATCCGGGGATCGTAGGATTCGCAGTACTTCTGCAATGGCTTGGTCGTTGTCATATACGTTGTGCCCCGAATCAACGACAAGAGTCGAGCTGGCCCCGGAAAGTCGCGTGCTGGAGAGCGGTACCGCACCATCGGTCTCCGGAAGACGACCTGGAAGCATGCCTGAAATTACATGATAGGAAATGCCCGCCACCGGCATCAACGATTCGCCTGCGCGCCGCACCGGTTGCGCGGCTTGTAGCGTGGAGATGCTGTTCAAGTCGGCTTGCTGGTAGGTATGGCGAAGTTCTTCTCGTACCGTTTCGGGATGATCACGTGCGAGGCGGCGCAGGGCCTGTATTTCCGGAGTGCGACGGCCGACCAAGGCACGCATCAGGCGACCGAACCAGGCATCGGCGCCAGGACTTCCGCGATGCGGCGCGGCGAGAAAGATCGCGCGCGAAACGCCGGGATAAGGTTTGAAGACGAAGACGTTCTCGATGGCTTTAAGATCGGTTGGGTCGCCGGTCAGCTGGCCGGGTGGGCCAGTGAACGCGGCATTCCACAAAGCGTCGCCGCTGTCCACGCACAGCATCCGAGACACAACCCCGCCCAGACTATGTCCTACGAGCACCACGCCGGATCGCGCCGGATCGTCTCCCTCCTGGTCGAGTAGTCGCCAGGCATCGTCCAGGTAGCCTTGCACGCGACGGCGCGACACTAGCAACGGCGCATTGGTCTGGTAGACCACGTGCCAAACTTGGAAACGCGCGCGCAGGTCCGGGTTGCCCCATATCGCATTCGACAATTTCGCCCATGCCAACGGGCTGCTGCCCAGGCCGTGGATCATCACCAGTGGGCGCTTGTTTGGGTCGTAGTCTTCTAGCAGGTACACCCCGGCGCGCTTCCCGACCTCTTTGCCCCACAGCAGGCCCCATATGCCCAACCGACGCAGCTTGGTTGTGCGTACGCCTTGGGCGTAGAAGGCTGAGGTGTCGGTGGCCAGAGCGTAGCGTCGCCCACCAATCGCAAGTGGGCCAGTGGCGATCGGATCGGCAACCACCAGCCGCGGGAGGAAGGCATCGCCTCTGGGTTCAATCTCGATCCACGCAGTCGCCCAGCGGAATACGCCTTCGGGAGGTATCAGTTTGCACTCCGGGCGATCGCTGCAACGTGGCGCCACCACGGCTAGCGGCACGCCAAATCCAGGATTGACGAAGCGCTTGCCGCCGAACAGGTGCACAGGCACATCCTGGGCACGCGTTAGGGTTATCGGACCTCCGGAATAGGGGGAAGGAGTCCGGAACTCCACGGTGATGTCGTCATCATTTATCTGGACTGGTCCGGACAACCACCGTTGCCTTGAGTTCTGCAGCGCTAGTTTGAGAAATTCATCCGTACAGCGCGTGGCCAGTGCTGCGGCTTCCTTACTAGTCGCGGGCAGGGGATTCCCCAATGCCTGGTAGGCGGATGTAGCACAACGTAACCAGTGAGAGGTCGCGGCATTCTTGTTCGCGCGTGGAGCACGACTTGCCCACAAATGAGCATCGGCCAGGAAATTCTCGGAATGCGCACCCGGTTCCGGACAATTGCGTCCAAGCACGCAGGCAGTCTGCGCTGATTCGATAGTGGTGTTTCCGGTCCGGGTAGCCGCAGGCAGTGTGCTGCAACCAGCCAGCGCCACTACGACAGCCAGCATTGGCAGATGGCAGCGCGTGCCAGAATCGTTGCGGCAGCCCGCAGACGGGACAATATGCCAACGTTTCATCATGCCCTCGGACGCGCAGTCCTTACGGTTAGCTGTTGCGACTAGAGGACCACCGATCGATCCCCCGGTGCATTGTTGGTCATGGAGTTTGCTTACCAATCATGAAAGAAAATAGCTGCCCGTCAAGAAGCCGGCCGTCATTGCGACCACGAGCAGCGCACCTTGCACCTTCGGCGGTGCGGGGAGCGGAATATCGAGCAGTCGACAACCAACGCCAATGCCAAGCGCTAGTACGATGCCGAGCAGTGACATAGTCATAGGGGCAACCCATTTTTCGACTCACCGGTGGGGCCGCCGCAATTTTCCCTGTGCAGTGCGGCTTGTCGGGCAAGCAACTTGTCAGCTAATACGTAACCTGTGGTCATGGCGAGGACCAGCAGTGCTCCCACGAGGACAGGTGGAGCAGGGGAGGGAATACCAAAGGCCTGACATCCGAACCCGATACCAAAGCTCAATACGATGCCTATCAGCAGTTTCCAGTTCATGTGCTTCACCTAAATGTCGGTATGGGTCGAAGAAAGGGGGGCACTGACTGCAGGCGGGCCGCCGATGAAATGCCGGACCTGCGGCGGCGCGTCGCCTGCGTGCATGCGGCGCAGCGTGTCCTGCAGCCGGCGCTCCTCGCCGGTCACGCGCGCATGCTGGCGCAGGTGCTCCAGCCACGAGGCGACCAGGAAGTACTCCAGATATGTGCCAGGTTGTGTGGTGTCTTCCATGACGCCCCATTGGATGGCGCCATCGCGGCGACGGCTGCGGCCCAGTACCTGCATGCGTTCCAGGAAGGCATCGCGATCGGCCAAGGCGATGTGGTATTCGACGGTGACTAGCACCGGCCCGCGGTCGTCCTGCAGGGTTTCGAACACGATTGGCGCAGGCCAATGTGCCGAGGGCATGACGTCCGCGTCCTCGGCTGCGCTCAAGCGGAACCGTAGTGCCCAGCACCCGGCAATGGCCGCACCGACGGCCGCAAGGGTCAGGGCGAGGCTGATGCTGGCGCGTTGCGCCAACGCGCCCCACGCCAGGCTGCCTGTGGCCATGCCGGCCGAGAACACCACGATGTACAGCGATAGGGCACGGGCGCGCACC
>JAKFDW010000195.1:0-1605 GCA_036675955.1 Orrella sp.
AGCCCGGCAAGGGCTATCTGTACCACGACCCCTGCCACAGCCCGATGAAGCTGCAGGAGCCGATGAAGACCGTCAAGGCGCTGCTCGGCGACAACGTCCTCAAGAACGAGCGCTGCTGCGGTGAGTCGGGCACGCTGGGCGTCACGCGACCTGACATTTCAACGCAGATCCGCTTCCGCAAGGAAGAGGAGCTGCGCAAGGGCGAGGCTAATTTGCGGGCCACTGGAGCGGTGGGCGAGAGCGAGAACGTCAAGATACTGACCAGCTGCCCTAGTTGCCTGCAGGGCCTGTCCCGCTACGGAAACGACTTGCAAAACGGCTTGCTCGAAGCCGACTACATCGTGGTGGAAATGGCCAACCAGATTCTGGGCAAGGAATGGCTGCCGGCCTATGTCGAGGCGGCCAACCACGGCGGGATTGAGCGGGTGCTGGTGTAGGCGAGGAAGGCGCCGGCGGTTTTGCCGGCGGATCTCCAGTGCAGCAATGCACCCGCCCCCCAGACAAGCGTTCAACCCTCCGCAAAGTTTTGATTCGGTTTATTCAGAAAGTGATGCATCACCATGGCAGGTCTCCAGGCCGGTTCACCGATTCCCACGGCGCTGACGGTTCACAGCCAGTCCCGCGTTCTTGAAATCGCGTTTTCGGACGGCGCCGAATTCAGGATTCCGTTTGAACTGATGCGTGTTTATTCACCGTCCGCAGAAGTCCAGGGACACGGGCCGGGGCAGGAAGTGCTGCAAACGGGCAAGCGCGAGGTGAATATCGTCGAGCTGGAACCCATAGGCAATTACGCGGTCAAGCCGGTATTTTCCGATGGCCATGAAAGCGGCATTTTTTCCTGGGACTACCTGTACCACCTCGGCACCGAGCAAAACCGCCTGTGGGACGACTACAACCGGCGGCTGCAGGCTGCAGGTCGGGACAGGGACGCCCCCATGGTCGAAGCCGCAGGCCACGCCTGCGGGAAACACTGAGGAATGCCGCAGGCGGCGAGCCTGGCCCGCATGGCGGTGCGGGACTGTTGTTTTTCCGGCATAAAACTCCGCAATGCCCTGAAGCGGTGCAGGGTTGTCGCAACCAATTGGGGCTTTGCCCCCTAGCATTCACTCTATGACGAAAACCCATTTCGGCTTTGAATCCGTCGAGGAGCAGGACAAGGCGCGACGCGTGCGCGGCGTGTTTGACTCCGTGGCACCCAAATACGACGTGATGAACGATTTGATGTCGATGGGCCTGCATCGGGCCTGGAAGGCATACACCGTGCTGGTGGCCGATGTCAGGGAGGGCCAGCAGGTGCTCGACATCGCCGGTGGAACGGGCGACCTGGCCCTGGCTTTCGCGCCCAAAGTGGGCAGCAGCGGGCGGGTGGTGCACACTGACATCAACGAGGCGATGCTCAGGGAAGGGCGCAACCGGCTGCTGGATGCCGGTGTGAACTTGCCCACGCTGGTCTGTGATGCGGAGCACCTGCCCTTTGCCGAAGCCAGTTTCGACGTGGTCACCGTCGCTTTCGGCTTGCGCAACATGACGCATAAAGAAGATGCCTTGCGCGAAATGAACCGTGTGCTCAAGCCCGGTGGCAAACTGCTGGTGCTGGAGTTTTCC
>JAKFDW010000196.1:0-1561 GCA_036675955.1 Orrella sp.
CAAAGACGCCAAGGGCAATGCGGCCTGGCTGGACTTCTGGAATATCTGCGACGACAAGAAGTGCCATCTCTTCTTTACCGACGACCACGGCAGCTTCTTCCGCGGTGAAACAACGATGGAGCGCTTCCCTCATGGCTTCTCCGAGCCCGTTGTCGTCATGAAGGAAAAACGCGAGGACATGTTCGAGGCGAGCAACACCTACAGGATTACCGGCACCAACCAGTATTTGACGCTGATCGAGGCGATCGGGGCCAACGGCAGGTATTTCCGGGCCTGGAAAGCCGATCGCCTGGACGGCAAGTGGAAACCCATTCCCGGGGCCAGGATGAACATGTTCGCTGGCGCGGAAAACGTCAAGTTCAACGGCCGGATCTGGTCCGAAGGCGTCTCCCATGGCGAACTGATCCGCGACGGCGTCGACCAGACACTGAGCATCGACTCCTGCCAGCCGCTGAGATTCCTTTACCAGGGCCTGGATATGGAGAAAAACAGGAAGTACGAATACATCGAACTGCCTTATCGGCTGGGCGTGATCACCGCCACCGCCCCCAACGCCATCAGCGTGTTGTGCAAGAAGTGAAAGCGAAAAGATTGAAAGGACAAAAGGGGAGGGAGGTAATTAATCCAGCGGTGGCCTGAATCAATTACCTCCGTCCCTGGGCATTCGAAAACCACTCCGCAACAACGTCAGCGGAATCTTCCAAATCGTAGAGGACCGCCAGCATTCACATGATCAAGGATTCGAAATGAGCACCAACCGCATAGCGCAGCTCGCATTGGGCATCTTTCTGGGTGCCGCCACCTGCGGCAATAGCTGGGCTCAAAAGGCCGAAGGCCTGGCCGACACCCCGCAAATGGGCTGGAACAGCTGGAACAAATTTGCCTGCGAAATCGACGAGCGCCTGATCCGCGAGACCGCCGATGCCATGGTCAAGACGGGCTTGAAGGACGCCGGCTACCAGTACGTGAACATTGACGATTGCTGGCACGGCCAGCGCGACGCCGACGGCAACATCCATCCCGACCCCAAGCGCTTCCCATCCGGCATGAAGGCGCTGGCGGACTATGTGCATGGCAAGGGACTCAAGCTGGGCATCTACTCGGACGCCGGCGCGACCACCTGCGGCGGTCGTCCCGGCAGCCGCGGCCACGAGTATCAGGATGCGCGGACCTATGCGAGCTGGGGCATCGATTACGTCAAGTACGACTGGTGCAACGTCCAGAATCTAAACGCCGAAGCGGCCTACACCACGATGCGCGACGCGATCGCCAAGGCGGGCCGTCCGATGCTGTTCAGCATATGCGAATGGGGCATCAACAAGCCGTGGGAGTGGGCCGGCGAGGTCGGCCATTCCTGGCGCACCACGCCCGATATCTATAATTGCTTCGACTGCGAATTCAGTCCCGGTTTGTCGACGGGTCTGGGCGTGCTGCGCATCCTCGACAGGCAGGCAGGCCTGCGCAAGTTCGCAGGGCCCGGCCACTGGAACGATATGGACATGCTCGAAGTGGGCAACGGCATGAGCGAGGATGAAGACCGCGCCCATCTGTCGATCTGGGC
>JAKFDW010000197.1:0-17534 GCA_036675955.1 Orrella sp.
CCACGAGCTATTCACCCTGCGCGATCTGCTGCGTTACGCCATCAGCCAGTTCAACGCTTCCAAGCTTTCATTCGGGCACGGCAGCGACAATGCGTGGGACGAAGCCGCATACCTGCTGCTGCACACGCTGCACCTGCCTTTGGACACGCTGGAGCCTTTCCTCGACGCGCGGGTCCTGCCCGACGAACGCGAACGCTTTCTGACCCTGATTGCGCGCCGCATGGAAGAGCGCGTACCGGCCGCTTATCTGACGGGCGAAGCCTGGCTGCAGGGCCATCGTTTTGTGGTCGACCAGCGAGTCATTGTGCCGCGCTCCCCCATTTCGGAGTTGCTGTCCGACGGTTTGAGCCCATGGATCGCCAATCCGGACGAAGTCGAGTTTGTGCTGGACTTGTGCACGGGTTCGGGCTGTCTGGCTGTGCTGGCCGCGCTGGCATTCGAGAACGCCCAGGTGGATGCGGTGGATGTCTCCGACCATGCGCTTGAAGTTGCCGACGAGAACATCGAGCTCTCGGGACTGGATGGCCGTATCACCACACATCGCAGCGATTTGTTCGATCAGCTTCCCCAATGCGAGTACCAGCTTATTATCTGCAACCCGCCTTACGTGAACAACCACTCCATGGAGGCGCTCCCGCCCGAGTACCGGCACGAGCCCACCATGGCGTTGGCTGGCGGCGAAGACGGCATGGATCTTGTGCGCCGTTTGCTGAGCGCCGCGCCCAACTTCATGGCGCCAGAGGGCGTGCTGGTGCTTGAAATCGGCAACGAATACGAAAACTTCATCGCAGCATTTCCGACGCTCGAACCGGTTTGGCTCAGCACCGCCAATACCGAAGACCAGATACTGCTGCTGACCAGGGAACAATTGGTCTCGTGATCCGCGCTACAGGCTTGACATTGCGACGGGGCGCAAAAGTGCTCCTGGACGACACCGATTTCGTCGTCAATCCCGGCGAACGGGTGGGCATAGTGGGCAAGAACGGCGCGGGGAAGTCCACGCTGTTCTCGATGCTGCAGGGCAGGCTTGACCCCGATGCCGGGACGGTGTTTCTTCCCTCGGGCTGGCGTATCGCCAGTGTGGAGCAGGAAATCAGCCACAACAGCAATGCGGCCCGGGAATTCGTCATTGACGGCGATACGCAGCTTCGCGCCATCCAGGCCGAACGCAGCACTACACCCGATTCCAATGGCCATCGCATCGCCGAACTGGAATCGGCGTTGGTCGAGGCGGGAGCATGGAGCGCCCCTTCTCGCGCCGAGCAGTTGCTTGCAGGCCTGGGCTTCGCGCCTGACCAATGGCTCAGGCCGGTAAACAGTTTTTCCGGCGGCTGGCAGATGCGCCTGGCTCTGGCGCGTGCCCTGATGGCGCCCTCCGATCTGCTGTTGCTCGACGAACCCACCAATCACCTGGATCTGGACGCCATGCTGTGGCTGGAGCGCTGGTTGGCCGCCTATGAAGGTACCGTCCTGCTCATCTCGCACGACACAGAGTTTCTGGACGCCGTCGCGAAAACCATACTGCATTTCGATCAGGGCAAGCTGATACGGTACAAAGGCGGCTACGACGATTTCCTGACTCAGCGCGCCGAACGCATACGTTTGACGCATCTGGCACTCGATCGCCAAAGCCGCGAAACCGCCAGATTGCAAAGCTTCATCGACCGTTTCAAGGCCAAGGCCACAAAAGCCAAGCAGGCACAAAGCCGGGTGAAGGCGCTTGCCCGCATGGAAGTGCTGGCGCCGCTGAAACTTGAATCCGGCATCGACATACGCATTCCATCCCCGACCAGCATGCCCGATCCCTTGCTGGTGCTCGACAAGGTGTCGACAGGCTATGCAAGCGCCAATGGCGATACGCGCCCCATCCTGAGCAATGTGCAGCTCATGGTGCGCGGTGGCGACCGTATCGGCGTGCTGGGCGTCAATGGCGCGGGAAAAAGTACGCTCATCAAGACACTTGCCGAAGAACTTCCTGTTCTTGCGGGCGAACGCCGCGCGTCCAAGGGTCTCGAGATAGGATATTTTGCCCAACACCAGCTCGACATGCTGGATCTCGAATCTACGCCGCTGCAACACCTCATGCGCCTTGCTCCGCAAACACGGGAGCAGGAACTGCGCAATTATCTGGGCGGGTTCGGATTCAGCGGCGATACGGTGAACAGCAAAGTCGCTCCCATGTCGGGCGGCGAGAAAGCCCGGCTGGCTCTTTCGCTGATTGTGTGGCAAAAGCCGAACTTGCTGCTGCTCGATGAGCCCAGCAATCACCTGGATGTCGATACGCGCGAAGCCCTTGCCACCGCCCTGGCGGAATTTGCCGGCAGCGTCCTGCTGGTCTCGCATGACCGCCATCTGTTGCGCACAACCGTCGACAGCTTCTGGATTGTTGCCGATGGGCAAGTGCAAGAGTTCGATGGCGACCTGGAGGATTACCGGGATTGGCTGACCGCACGTACCGCCGCGGCACGTGCCGATGCGCGCAATGAAGCACAAGGCGAAAATACCGATGCATCGGGCGTGGACCGCAAAGCGAAGCGCCGTCAAGACGCGGAGGAACGGCAGCGCATCGCCGTGTTGCGCAAACCGCTGGACAGCAAACTGAAAAAGGTCGAGGCCGATATGGATGCGGCAAGCCGTAGATTGGTGGAGCTCGATACCTTGATTGCCGACCCTGAGTTCTATTCAGACGCGCGCCGCGACGAGCGTCTGAAGGTACTGAGCGAACACGGGGAGCTGAGCAAGAAGCACGGCCAGCTCGAAGAGCAATGGCTGCTACTGCAGGAAGAGCTGGATTCGCTTGCTACAAACTGAGCTTATTTGCCATAGGTCTTGATATCCGCGCTTTTCAGCACATCGGGCGTCAGGGTAGTGTTGATCCAGTCGATCGAGGTGGCTGTGACCGGTGGAGTGACGAGTTCAGCCGGGATGATGGTGATGTCTTCCAGTACCTTGAACGGATACTTGTCGCTTTTCTTGGTAATGCCGAAAAGCTGTGCTTCAAGCCCCTGGCCGTCGGGCCGGTTCAACTTGACCTCGCGGCCGAATCCCTTGAAGGTGATGTCATGCATGGCCGCCGCAACCTGTTCCGTGCTGGGCCATTCACCGCCGTTATCCTTGATTGCTTTTTCGTACCCCGTCTTCAGGCCTTGTAGCGCCTGCGCCATGTGATAAACCGAATAGATAGGGTAGGCTCCGGTCTTGTCATGGAATTTCTTCACGAAAGCCACGTGCTTGGGATCATCCTTGGTTTCCGGATGCAGGAAGTAGTGGTCGCCGCGCGCACCGACAATAACGCCCTCGGGCAAAGCGTCGCCCAGTCGCTCAAGTGAACTTTCGGCCAGCGACAGCACAAAAGTGGAGTTCTTGAACAAATTGCGTTGCGATGCTTGCCGGACGAAGTTGTCCAGGTCGCCGCCCCAGGAGGTCGACAGGATTACATCCGGCCGTAGTGCCTGCAGACGGCTTATTTCCGTCGAGAAGTCGGCAGCGCCGAATTTCGGGAACATTTCGGCCACGACCTTTACGTCGGGCTTGAATTTCTTCAACGCGGCCAGGAAGATATCGCGCGAATCGCGTCCCCAGGCATAGTCCTGATTGACGATAGCCAGCGTCTTGAAGTCGGGCTTTACTTTCATCAGGTACAAGACCTGCGCCACCATTTCGGTCGTGGCGTTAGCCTGGGTTCGCACCACGTACTTGTAGCTCTTGCCTTCCAGCGCCTTTTCTGTGCCGCAATCCCAGAGCACATTCAGTACTTTCAGATCTTCAGCCACCGGGGCAACAATATTGCAATGTCCGCTGGAGATCGCCGACAGCATGACCCGGGTTCCTCCCTCAGCCAGCCGGCGATATTCGGACAGGAGTTTTTCACCGCCCCCACCCTCGTCGATGTAGCTGGGAACAATCTTTACCCCTCCTATTCCGCCGTCGGCGTTCATGTCTTCAATGAGAATGTTGGCCGCATCCCGGGCCGGTACACCGAACACCGAAGCCGATCCCGACAGATAGGTCGAGATACCGATATTGAGTTCCTTGGGCTTTTCGGCCGCCATGCTCAAGGCACTGCCTCCCGCCAGCAGCGCCGCCGCAAGCAAGCCTGCTATTTGGTGTTTACGCATTGTTATATCTCCGTTGATTTTATGGTGTTGAACACTGCTAAAAGACGATGGCATCACGCAGGCTGGAGCCCGAGGCAAGGTGGTCGAAACCCTCGTTAATTTGATCAAGCTCGAACGACCTGCCCATCAGTCGGTCCACGGGCAGTCTGCCCGCCTTGTAAAGATCGATATAGCGATTGATATCGATCGCGGGAACGCCGGATCCCAGGTAACTGCCGCGTATCTCGCGTTCTTCGCCAACCATTTGCGAGAGTGACAAGGGAAAGCTGAACTTGGGATTGGGCAGGCCCGAGGTCACTGTGACGCCGCCGCGCCGTGTCAGTTTGTAGGCAGTCTCGAACGCAGGCACCGCGCCAGCCATGTCGAAACCATAATCCACATGCCCACCGGCTAGATCGTAGAGGTCGGCATCCGTTTGCACCTGGCCCGGATTGATCACATGGGTCGCCCCCAGTTGCCTGGCCAGGTCCAGTTTCTGAACGCTGGGATCGATGGCCACCACGCGCCGCGCGCCTGCCGCCACGGCTGCCAGCAAAGCGCTGAGTCCGACACCGCCCAGGCCTACCACGGCAGCCGTATCACCCAGCTTTATCCGCGCTCGATTGATGACCGCTCCTGCCCCGGTCAAGACGGCGCAACCGAACAAGGCTGCCTCGCGGTGCGAGATATCGACATTGACCTTTACGCATGAACGCCGCGATACAACCGCGTATTCGGCAAAGCACGATACGCCGGTATGGTGATTGAGGTATTCGTCGCCTATATGCAAGCGCCGCTCGCCACCCAGCAATGTGCCTTTGGTATTCGCCGCAGCACCGGGTTCACACAAGGCCGGGCGCGCTTCCATGCAAGGATTGCAACATCCGCAGGCGGGCACGAAAACCATGACGACATGGTCGCCGGCCTTCAGGTCTGTCACGCCCTCTCCGGTCTGCACCACCTCGGCCGAGGACTCGTGTCCGAGCACCATGGGCATGACGCGGGGACGGTCGCCATTGATGACCGACAAATCCGAATGGCAAAGGCCGGCCGCCTTTATCTTGATGAGGACTTCGCCGAATCCTGGCGGGTCCAGTTCGACCTCGGTGATGCGCAGGGGCCGGCTTTCTGCATAAGGGCCGGGCGTGCCGGTTTCGCGTAGCAGCGCTGCTTTGATTTTCATGGGTTTGGATCCAAGACGCGTGACATGAAGACTAGACGGTACGGCCGCCGTCCACGGGAAACTCGACGCCGGTGATGAACTCGGCGGCGTCACTGGCGAGAAATACGGCGGCAGCCGCCACATCGGCGGGGCTGCAAAAACGGCCCAACGGAATGGTCGAGACAAACTTGGCGCGGTTCTCGGGCGTATCGGGCAGCCCCATGAATAGCTCAAACATGCCGGTAACGCCCATCACAGGGCAAATGGCATTGACACGAATATTTTCCGCGCCCAGTTCGACTGCCATGGACTTGGACAGGACGTTGACCGCGCCTTTGGAGGCGTTATACCAACTCAAGCCGGGGCGCGGGCGTATACCGGCCGTCGAACCGATATTGAGAATGACACCCTTGCCCTGCGCGCGCATTACCGGAACGACGGCTTGCGCCATGTAGTAGATGGACTTTACATTGACATCGAACAAACGGTCGAACATGGCTTCGTCGACATCGAGCATAGGCTGGTTTTTGTGCGTGATGGCCGCATTGTTCACCACGATATCCACGGCACCGAACTCTTCCTGGCACGCCCTGACCAAGGCATTGACATCGTCGCGCCGGGAGACATCGATTTTCAGGGCCAACGCCACGCTGCCGATCTCGCTGGCGACCCGGTCGGCGGCCTGCTTGTTGACATCGGCGATCACAACCTTGGCGCCCTCCCTGGCGTAGTGCTTGGCGATCCCTTCTCCGAAGCCACTTCCAGCACCGGTGATAATGGCTACCTTGTCTTCCAGCTGACCCATGTGTCTCTCCAGATTGTCTTCGGTGATCCGCCATAAGGCGGTGAAATGCATATGTGGAAATCAATTCAGCGCAATGGAACCCCGTTCTATGGTCCATATGCGGTCGGGAATGTCGCCCAGGAGCTTGATGTTGGACTCGGTGATGACGATGCATACATCGGGCTGGAGTTCCTTCAGGCGGCCCAGGGCTTCGGTGTATTCATGAGCCAGTTTTGGCGCCAAGCCCTGGAACGGTTCGTCCAGCATCAGGAGGCGGGTTCCGATCATTACGGCCCGGCCCAGCGCCACCATCTTTCCCTGCCCTCCCGACAGCGCCGCGCCAGAACGGTTCAGCATAGGTTCGATTTGCGGCACAACCTTCAAGACTGTTTCAAGGCGAGCCTGCATGTCGCTGGCGGACTGCCCCTGCACTTCGCAAGGCAGATATAAGTTTTCCCGCACCGTCATCGTAGGAAATATCACCCGATTCTCTGGCGCATACCCCACGTTCAGCGCGGCGCGCGCATGACCGGGCAAGCGGCTGAGCTCGGCATCGTCGAGGAATATCTGGCCCGACCGCAACTTGATCAGACCCATGATGGCGCGCAACAGCGTTGTCTTGCCCGCCCCGTTGCGCCCCACGATTCCTATGGTGCCGGCATTTTCGAAACTTGCGGTGACATCGCGCAAAATGCGGTGGCCCGCGAGATCGACATTGACGTTGGATATCTTCAGCACGGTCAAGTCCCCAGTATTTCGCTTTTGATTTTCGGATGGCTCAGGACTTCATCAGGCGTGCCATCGGCCGCTACCTTGCCGTCTATCCAGGCCGCCACGCGTGTCGCGTAGCGTGCAACGATATCGACATCGTGCTCGACAAACCAGCTTGTCACCTTGCGTTCGCCCAGGGCGTACATGACGGTTTCCATGAGGCCATGCTTGTCTTCCGAGGCGACACCGCTGGTAGGCTCATCCATGATCAACAGCTTCGGGCGCAAGGCCAGAGCCATGGCCACATCCAGCAACTTGCGCTTGCCTTCCGGTAATTCAAGGCTGACTTCACTGGCTTCTTGCCGCAGGCCGACCAGCTCCAGTGTTTCGTCGACCTCGCGGGCATCGACCGTGCTTTCCAGGGAACGGAACCAGCTCAGTTCCTTGTTGCGGCGCGCTCCGGCAATCTCTACGCATTCGCGGACGGTGTGTTCGGTAAAAAGCTGCGGCAACTGAAAGGACCGCCCCAGGCCGAGCCGCACAATCTTCCGCGGCTTCATGGCGGTGACGTCTTTGCCATCGAAATAAACCTTGCCTCGGGCAGGCGCAAGATAGCCCGTGCAAATGTTTATGAAGGTAGTCTTGCCGGCGCCATTCTGGCCGATAACCGCCAGGCGTTCGCCCGAGTGCAGTTCGAAATCAATGCCGTCGGCGGCAATCACGCCGCCGAAGGCGAGATACAGGTCTCTTGTCTTGATCAATGGCTCCATGCTCATTCCCTGTCCCCCTTGCGGGACCGCATCCGTTTCGTGATCTGGCCCACAAAGCCCGTAGGGAACAGGAAAATCACGATCACAAGGGTGAGCCCCAGAATGAATTGCCAGAGTCCTGGAAAGTAAGCGGCAGACACCAGCTTGACCGACTCGAACGCAACAGCACCCAGGAAGGCGCCGCCGGCGTGGCCCGCCCCGCCCAGTATCGTAATGAAGATGAATTCCCCCGAGCGCAACCACGCACCGATCTCGGGTGTTACCAGGCCCTGCATCAATGCAAGGAGAGCGCCGGACACTCCGACAACCACGGCCGAAAGAAGATAGCCTTTCCACATGATGAAGTAGGCCGAGAACCCCAGGTATTCGAGACGGGTTTCATTCGTCTTGATGGCCGAGAGGGCCTGGCCGCTGCCGGAGCGGAAATAGCGCTGTACCCACCATGCCAGGAGCAGCGACAGGACTATGGTCAGTACGAGCAGGGCCACCTCGAAGGGTCCGCGCTCCAGAACAAAGCCCGCCATAGAGGGGCGATCTATGCGCATGCCGTCCGTTCCTCCGGTCAGTTGGTATAGCTTGCTGAGCAGCGCAAACAGCACCATGCTCAGGGCCAGGTTCAACATGCCGAAGAAAATGCCGCGGTAACGGACCACAAACAGGCCGATAACCGCAGCCGCCATGAAACTGACCACGACACCGGCGAGGATGAGCAACAAAGCATCTGTGCCGGGAAAGGCGCGCGCCGTGAATGCCACGGTATAAGCCGAGATGCATGCAAACATCGCATGGCCGAACGACACCTGCCCGGCGCGCACCATGACGGACACACCCAGGGCCGCAATGGCGTATGTCAGCCCGATGACTATGGGAGTTATGGTCCAGGTAGCGTAAAGACCGGTGACCAGCGCGGCGGCCGCCGCGAGCAGACTCAATATATATACCGTCATCAGATGGTTCTCGCCTGGGCAACGGTGAACAATCCGTGAGGCCGGATGATAAGCACCAGCACCATGATGATGTAGGGCACCGCCACCTCGAATTCGGGGGCCATGTAGACGGCTATGGATCGCATGACGCCGATCAGCAGCGCCGCTATAAGGGCGCCGGTAATCTGCCCCAAACCGGCGGTGGCGACCACGGCAAACGATAGAACGATCATGTCGGTTCCCGCGCCGGGAACCAGAGAAGTGGTCGGCGATGCCAGCGCACCGCCCAGCACGCCCAGTATGGTGGCGATGACAAAGGTCACGAAGCTGATTTTCCTGGCATTGATGCCCAGGGAAGTGGCGATTTCGCGGCTATGCGTCATGGCCACTGTCTGCTTGCCCAACTTGGTGCGCCGCAAAAAATATTCGAGCAGCACATAGGCGAGTATCGCAGTAAGCGGAACCACGACCAGCTGATAATTGGTATAGGTGATGCCGCCCAGTTCCATATTTCCCAGTCGCCCCACCACTTCGCTGGCGCTATATGGCTGTGCGCCCCAGATAAGGCGCTGAATGTCCTCGAGCATGAGGAAGCCGCCAAAAGTGATCAGCAGCTTCAGGATGGGATCGTAGGGCTGTGCCCGACGGATAAGAATCACTTCCATGATGCTGCCCAGCAGGACGCCGACGACAACGGCAGAGGCGAACAGCGACGCAAGAAGCAGCACGGGGGAATCGCTCTTGGGAGCCAGAAACATGACCACGGTGGATGCTGCATAGCCGCCGATGGCATAGAACGCGCCGTGAGCGACATTCAGTATGCCCATGACGCCGAAAACCAGGGTCAGCCCCATCGAAACCAGGAACAACAGGCTGGCGTATGCCACGCCATCTACCAAAGCCAGCAATAGCAAGTCTAAGGTCACGCTTCCTCCCCCTTTATGCCCGGATATTGTGGTCTTGCCGGGCACCTCATTGAAACGTCGTGTATTTCTTTTTCTGGGTCAGGACAAGGTGCGCATGCTTATGTCATGACCATGTCCGATTGCTACAAGATGGCAGCAACCGCGAATAAAGTATAGGGGGAAAAGGACGGGGCTATGTATTAACTTTCTTGGAAGCGCCGCTTTCTGAAAAGCATAGGGCCTGGCGCCCAGGCCTCATTGTTCGTCGTAGCTGATGATGACGACGTCGGCGGCCTGCAAGCGTATGGGAACTATCGCCTGGTAGGCGGCCGATTCATGCCAGCTGTTCAGGGCGTCGCGGCTGGGAAAGCGTATTACCACGGTATCGGTGTAGGCATGCTCGCCCGCCAGCGCTTGTGCGTGCGCGCCGCGAAAAACCAGTGTGGCCCCCCAAGGGGCCACGGTCGCCGGCACCTTGCCGCAATATTCCGCCCACTTGACCGGATCTTTGACGGCAATATGACCAATAAGATAAGCGGGAACCGCAGACTGGCTTTGCATAGTATCGTCCTTATCCGGCGATGATTTCCAGCTTGGCCACACCCAGCGCCAGGGTTTTACTGCCGGCTTCGCGAAACTGTATCTGGGCCTGGGCATCCTGGCCCATTCCACTCAGGCCGATAACGGTGCCTTCGCCGAATTTGGCGTGACGGACACCGGCCCCGATACGGAAATGCTGGTCGCCGACTGTTACGCCGGTCGTAAGGCTGCGCGGCATGCGTGGCGCTACGGTGCCGCCATCGGGCCGGTTAAAGGAATCGCCCCGGCGGAAGGCGCCGCTCCAGGTGTTCTCGCGCACGGCCGCCCGCCCTTCCTTGGGGGTAAGCCACTTCAAATGTTCCTCTGGAATTTCATCGAGAAAGCGCGAGCGCATGGCATAGCGCGTCTGCCCGTGCAACATCCGGCTTTGCGCCAGAGTGAGGTACAAGCGCTCGCGCGCACGGGTGATCGCCACGTACATCAGCCGGCGCTCTTCTTCCACCCCCGACGCCTCCAGCAAGCTGTTCTCATGCGGGAACAGCCCTTCTTCCACACCGGTGATGAATACCGAATCGAATTCCAGGCCTTTTGCGGCATGGACGGTCATCAGCTGTACTGCATCCTGACCTGCCTGGGCCTGGTTATCTCCGGCCTCGAGCGAGGCATGTGTCAGAAAAGCCGCCAGCGGCGACATGGCCGAAACTTCCTCCGCGTTGTCGCCGGTTGTCGTATCGCGGTCGTCGGCAATGCGCCCAGCCGGCAGATTGTCGAAACTTTCTTCGGCCACGAAGGCCGCTGCCGCATTGACCAGCTCCTGGAGGTTTTCCAGGCGGTCCGCACCTTCCCTGTCGCTCTGGTAGTGCACCAGCAAGCCGCTGTGATGCACCACGTGCTCGACGAGTTCGGGAAGCGTCAGCACCTGCGCTTCGTGCGCCATCTGCTGAATCAGTTCCGCAAAGCGGGCCAGACTGGTACCGCCCTTGCCTGCCATAAAGGGCACGGCGCGGAACAGGCTTGTGTTCTGCTCGCGCGCAATATCGGCCAACTGTTCCAGTGTGCGCGCGCCTATGCCGCGGGTCGGGAAATTCACGACGCGCAACCATGACGTGTCGTCATGCGGATTGTCCATGAGGCGCAAATAGGCAAGCGCGTGCTTGACTTCCTGCCGCTCGAAAAAGCGCAGGCCGCCGTATACCTTGTAAGGAATGGCCGCCGAAAACAAGGCGTGCTCGATGATGCGCGACTGCGCATTGCTGCGATACAGAATGGCGATTTCACGCCGCAGGCGCCCATCGTCGATCAAAGCCTTCACTTCGTCGATGATCCACCGCGCCTCGAGCAGATCGGATGCCTGCTCGGTGACGCGCACGGGCTCGCCCTCTCCCTGCTGAGTCCATAAATTCTTGCCGAGCCTGGCCGTATTGTGCGCAATCAGGGCATTGGCGGAATCCAGAATATGGCCGTACGAGCGGTAGTTCTGCTCCAGCCTGATCACGTTTCCTTTCGCATAATCCCGTTCAAAGTCGGCCATATTGCCCACATTCGCACCCCGGAACGCATAGATGGACTGATCGTCGTCGCCCACGGCAAATATAGACGCGTCAGCGCCTGCAAGCAGGGTCAGCCAGCGATACTGCAAGGTATTCGTGTCCTGGAACTCGTCGACCAGAATGTGCTGGAAGCGGCGCTGGTAATGTTCGCGTATCGGCGCGTTACGCTGCAACAACTCAAAGGCGCGCAGCAGCAATTCGGCGAAATCGACAACGCCCTCACGCTCGCACTGGTCTTGATACATCTGGTAGATCTCGACCAACCGGCGGCGATGCGGGTCGTTGGCCGCGACATTATGCGGTCGCAGGCCTTCTTCCTTTGCGCCGTTGATGAATCGCTGCACATCGCGTGGCGGAAACTTCTCGTCGTCGATGCCGGCGCCCTTGATCATCCGCTTTATGGCGGCCAACTGGTCGGCGGTGTCGAGTATCTGGAAAGTCTGGATCAGTCCCGCGTCGCGGTGATGCGCCCGCAGCAAACGATTGCACAGTCCGTGAAAAGTGCCCACCCACATGCCCCGCGTGTTGATCGGCAACAGGGCCGTCAATCGCGTAAGCATTTCACGCGCGGATTTATTGGTGAAGGTGACCGCCAGCAGCCCAAACGGGCTGGCCTGGCCGGTTTGAATCAGCCAGGCCATGCGCGTGGTAAGGACTCGGGTCTTGCCGCTCCCCGCGCCCGCAAGAACCAGTGCGTGGCGGGGAGGGAGCGTTACGGCGGCTTGCTGTTCAGGGTTGAGACTGGATATCATGCCGCGTAGCGGCGCAACCGGTTGGCAAACTGCTCTAGGCCTTCGATACCGCTTTGCTGTGCCCGCTGGCACCATGCCTGCAAATCGGCGAGCAGCTGCTCGCTGCTGGCGCTGGAGCTTTCCCAAAGACGGGTAAGTTCGCCGCGCATTTGCACCAGGGTGGACAACGATTGGTTGTCGGCCAGTATGGTTTCAAGTTGTGCACGCTGCGCGGGCTCGAGCGACTCGTCGTTACGGGACAGCCATTCTTTGCTGCGGCTGAGCAATGTCCAGCGGCAATCGGGGCTGCCTTCCTGCCGTGCAGGCTTGAGCTTGGCGAGTTCGTCGCTGGCCGCCTTTTTCAGCAGATCGGTGTAGCGCGCAAGGATTTCATAGCGATGCGTGATCACGCCTTGCAGGGTGCTGGCGTCGACTGTGTTTTTGGCAGGATCGAGCTTCAGCTTGGGAGCGACCCGGCGAACCGTAGCCAGGCCGAATACCCGCAGTATTTGGATGTAGGCCCAGCCCAGGTCGAATTCGTACCATTTCGCGGAAAATTTTGCGGAGGTGCCGTGGGCGTGATGATTATTGTGCAGTTCTTCGCCGCCAATAATGATGCCCCAGGGCAAGACATTGGTGCTGGTGTCCGGACTGGCGTAATTGCGATAGCCGATGAAATGGCCCAGGCCATTGACCACACCTGCCGCCCAGAATGGGATCCATGCCATTTGCACAGCCCACACCGTAAGACCAAGCACACCGAACAGGGCAAGATCGATACCCAGCATGATGAGAATGCCCATCAGGCTGTGGGGCGTATAAACATTGCGTTCGAGCCAATCGTCTGGCGTGCCGTGGCCGAAACGCTTGATGGTGTCGGGCATGGTGGATTCCTGGCGGTACAACTCGGCGCCACGGAAAAATACCTTGCCTATGCCGAATACAACAGGCGAATGGGGGTCACCTTCGCGCTCGACGTAAGCGTGATGCTTGCGGTGGATGGCCACCCACTCTTTCGTGACCATACCCGTGGTCAGCCATAGCCAGAAACGGAAAAAATGCATGACCGCCGGATGAAGATCCAGGCCGCGGTGCGTTTGATTTCGGTGCAGGAACAGCGTTACGCCGGCAATAGTGATGTGGGTAAGCACAAGTGCGGCAATACCGACTTGCCACCACGACAACTGGAGCAAACCGGCTGATAAATATTTGAATATATAGTCCATAAACCTGTTGAAGGCCTCATGTTAAGACACTAAAAAGTGTAGCCGACTTGCCCTTGATATGACAGCTAAGTTTCAAATTAATTTTGAGGCAAATCAAGTATTAAGAAGGCTTTACCTTACCTTTGGCGTGGTTATAAAGCCTTCCTGAATCGCTGACTGATTCTATGCCGCCTGTTCAAGACGATGCGGGTGCGTCATCTTGATGTATCAGTCATCCGGCGATGCGGCGCCTTGCACTTGACCTTCCTGTGGGAGAGCGACAGGCTCTTGCGTGGCAGCACCTTGGGCCGGGGCAGACTTGCTCGCGGGCTGGTCCGTGTCGTTTGAAACACTGGGTTCGACAGCGCCCGCTTTGTTTCGTTCCATTACCGCTGCAAAAAAACCATCGGTGTTATGGACGTCCGGCCGCATACTTAAATAAGGTCCTTCAAGTGTCAGATTCTTGCAACGATCCACCACAATACTGCTGGCATCAAGAAGGCTAAACTCGGGATTTTCGGCTAAAAATGCCTCAACCTGCTCTTCGTTTTCTTCAGGCAGCACGCTGCATGTCGCATAGACCAGGCGTCCGCCGGGCGCCACGCAACGTGAAGCCTGGCGCAAAATACTGGCCTGCATCTGGCGCAACTCGACCAGCGAATCGGGGTGCTGGCGCCATTTCAGATCCGGATTGCGCCGCAATGTGCCCAGGCCGCTGCAAGGCGCGTCGACCAGCACGCGCTGCGCCTTGCCGCGCAAGCGCTTGACGCGCTGGTCATTTTCCGGATTGATCACCACAGGAACGATATTGGACAGTCCGCTGCGGGCGAAGCGCGGTTTGGCTCGCGCCAGCCTGGCTGCCGACACGTCGAAAGCGTACAAACGGCCGGTGGAGCGCATCAGCGCGCCCAGCAGCAATGTCTTTCCACCGGCGCCGGCACAGTAGTCGATGATCATTTCGCCACGCTTGGGCGCAACCAGTGCAGCCAGGATCTGGCTGCCCTCATCCTGCACCTCGATTTCGCCTTTTTCAAACATCGGCCAGCGATTGACCGGGGGACGGCCTTGCATGCGTATACCCCAGGGCGAATAAGGCGTGGGCTCCGGGCTGTAGCGCGCGGCCGCGCCATTACGCAGCGATTCGAGCATCTCGGCACGGTCCGCCTTGAGCGGATTGACACGCACATCCAGGGGCGCCGGCTTGTTGAGCGCCTGTATCAGCGCATCGGCGTCGTGCAGGCCGGACAGCCGCTCGTCGAGCCAGTCGGGCAAACTGTCGCGGACTGCCCGCGACAGGCTCTTTACATCGATACGCTGGACGTGTTCCAGCCAGTGCTGTTCAGTTTCCGACAAGCCGGCATCCAGCACCGATTTTTCGAATACAGATGCCAGGCCAAGGATGGCGAGGCGTCGCGCGGCCGGTCCGCTGCCGCTTTCGGCAAATTGCCGGTAGCGCCGCAAATGACGCAATACATCGAATACGGCCTCCGCCACTTCTCCGCGGTCGCGAGCGCCCAGCTTGGGGTGTGCCCGCAGCCAGCGCGACAACACGGCATCTGCAGGAAACTTCCACTGCAGTATTTCACCCAGTACTGTACGTACCTGGTCGATGCGTACGGCGGCCATCACATAAGGACGGCTGACGTAAGTACCGCCCTCGCCTTGCCGCCCCGCGGTCTCGTGATTGCGTGCTGCTGCGGGCGCTGGGCGGTCTCGTTGGCTGGACCGCGCACCGCCTCGTTCGTGTTCTTGCCTTCCAGGCGCGGGGCGTTTGCCCTGAGCGCGCCGAGGCTTGTCTGTACTGTTCATGATTACCTTTGTTATGGCTGGACGCCGTTTGACGTCAGGACGAAGGAGCGGCTGGCAATGCCTTGCACTTGCACGCGCTGCATGGAATTGAGCGAAACTCGCCCTTCGGCCAGCCAGCGTACCACGTTCGCATACAAATGGTGTTCCACCTGCAATACACGGTCGGCCAATGTTTCGGGGGTATCGTCCACAACGACAGGCACGATGCCCTGGGCAATGATGGGGCCATGGTCCAGTACCGGGGTGACGAAATGGACGGTGCAACCGTGCCACTGCACCCCCATTGCCAAGGCCTGCTGGTGCGTGTGCAGACCGGGAAAGGCCGGCAGCAGCGAGGGATGGATATTGATGAGTCTGCCGTTGAAGTGCTCGACGAAACCGGAGGTGAGCACGCGCATGAAACCGGCCAACAACACGAAATCGGGCCGATATTCGTCAATGACAGCAGCCAGCGCGGTATCGAAAGCCGCTCGGTTGGCGTAATCGCGGTGAGCCACGGCATGTGCGGACAAGCCCTGGCTCCTGGCCCATTCCAGTCCGCCCGCGTCCGCTTTGTTCGCGATGACAGCGCAGATTTCGGCGGGCAGAGCGTGATCACGCACTGTATTGACGATAGCCTGCATATTCGAGCCGCGCCCGGAAATCAGCACGACTAGACGGCAAACGGGTGTAGAAAGAGCAACCGGCACAATAAATCCTGATTAAGTCCAGCCGAAATTGTAAACTCTCGGGTGTGAATGCATCTCCCCGAATCTATCGTACCCTCCCCCGCTTCGATACCCTGCGCCCCAGCGCGGTGACGATCGGCAATTTCGACGGCGTCCACCGCGGCCATCAAGCCATCCTTGCGCGCCTGCGCGAGTGCGCCCAGGAACGTAATCTGGCCGCCACGGTCATGACCTTCGACCCTCATCCGCGGGCTTACTTTGCCCGGCGGGGCCAGCGGCCCGAATTGATCCCCACGCAGATCAGCAGCCTGCGCGACAAACTGCAGGCGCTGCATCGACACCAGGCTGACCAACTGGTCCTCGAACGCTTCGACCAAGCGCTGGCCGACATGTCGGCCGAAGACTTTATCGAGCAGCTGCTGGTGCGCGGCCTGAATACCCGCTGGCTGCTCGTGGGCGAAGATTTCCGATATGGCCACAAGCGCAGCGGCGACGTCGATCTGCTGCGGCGTGCCGGACGGCAATACGGCTTCGACGTGGAAACCATAGCCGACATCGCCGACGAGCACGGCCACCGCATATCCAGCTCCGAAGTGCGCACCGCCCTTGCCGTGGGCAATCTGCAGCGTGCAGGGCACCTTCTTGGCCATCGGTATCGTATCAGCGGCCATGTCGTCCATGGCCAGAAACTGGGCCGCAGCATAGGCTACCCCACACTCAATGTAAGGGTACCCGCGCAATGCGCGGCCCGTTCCGGTGTCTATGTCGTGCTGGCCCATGGTTTGGGCGGCCAGCCGCTCAAGGGTGTGGCTAGCCTGGGTGTGCGTCCCACAATCTCGCAAGGAGGACGCCTGATGCTGGAGGTGCACCTGCTGGATTGCCAATTGAATGCATACGGTAAACTCACATGTATTGAGTTCCTCGAGTTTCTGCGGGACGAAGAAAAATTTCCCGACCTTCCCACAATGATCGCCGCCATCGACAACGATGTGCAAAGCGCTCGCGACTATTTCGCCTTCCATGGACTATAGAAAAACCTTAAATTTGCCCGAAACTCCCTTCCCGATGCGGGGAGACCTTGCCAAACGCGAACCCGGCTGGATTGCCGGATGGGAAGAAAAAAAGGTTTACGCTGCCATACGCGAAGCGAGCAAAGGCCGGCCGAAATTCATACTGCACGACGGCCCGCCATACGCCAACGGCGATATCCACATAGGCCACGCCGTCAATAAGGTTCTCAAGGATATTATCGTCAAGAGCCGTGCCATGGCGGGTTACGACGCCGTCTACGTGCCGGGCTGGGACTGCCACGGCATGCCCATCGAAATCCAGATCGAAAAGAAGTACGGCAAGCATCTGCCGGTCGCCGAGGTGCAGTCCAAGGCCCGTGCCTACGCCTACGAGCAGATCGATCGCCAGCGCAAAGACTTCAAGCGCCTGGGCGTGCTGGCCGACTGGGAACGTCCTTACCTGACGATGAATTTCAGCAATGAAGCCGACGAACTGCGTTCCTTGGCCCGCATACTGGAAAAAGGTTACGTGTTCCGTGGGCTGAAGCCGGTGAACTGGTGCTTTGACTGCGGTTCCGCGCTGGCCGAAGCCGAAGTGGAATATGCGGACCGCAAGGATCCTTCCGTCCATGTCGCCTTCCAGTTCGGCGACAAGGAAAAGCTGGC
>JAKFDW010000198.1:0-14873 GCA_036675955.1 Orrella sp.
CGGCCGGCTTGCAGGAAATCGCGATACATGGAAGGGACATCATTACGCACCTGTATCAACTCCACCTGTACAAAGCCGGAGTTCGCCAGTGCTACGGAATTGTGGGGCTCGTAATGCTGCCCGTCATACTTGTAGTCTGTGATCGGCACCTTGGGGTTGTAGTACCACGGCCCGACCCCCAATGTTCGACTCCAGTAGTCCATGGCTTCCTCGATATCATTGACGACATAGCCCAGCTGACGGATTTCACCAAAGAATTTACTCATACCTGCCCCCTGGCTGCCGTGTCGCAACACGGCAGCACAAAAATGTAATGCTGAAAAAAGGACTATTAATTAGTGCTCGAGGAAGCCGATCGAGAACCACGGGAAAGCGGTCACCAGCGCCAGCCCGACCAACAAGGCGATGATGTAGCCGCCTATGTAGCGCATGCCTTCGCTTGGATCGACTTTGCTGACTGCGCATGCTCCGTAGTAACCCACGCCAAATGGAGGAGCGAACAGCCCGATGCCCATGGCGAAAATCACAACCATGGAGTAGTGCACATCATGGATGCCGAGCTGTCGGGCGATAGGGAACAGCAACGGGCCAAACAACACGATGGCGGGTATGCCTTCGAGCACACTGCCCAGGATGATGAAGGCCACTACCGAAATGACCAGAAAACCATAACCGCCGCCTGGCACCGCAGCCATCAACTGAGCAAGGTCTCCGGAAAATCCGGACTGTGTAAGCGCCCATGCCATGGCCGTCGCACATCCTATGATCAGCATGATGGCGCCCGATAACGAAGCTGTTTCCACCAGCATGGGGACCATGCGCTTCCAATCGAACTGGCGGTACACCAGCAAGCCCACAACCATCGAATAAACCACTCCAATGGTGGACACCTCGGTCGCCGTCGCTACGCCTTCGACCACCGCGGCCCGTATGACGAAAGGCAGGGAGATTGCCGGCAAAGCGATAACAAAAAGACGCGCCATCTGCTTCTTGGAAATGCGCTGGATCGAACCCAGATCTTCTTTGCGATAACGCCAGCCCACCACTGCGCACAATGCAAGACCCAGGACGAGCGCAGGCACAATGCCGCCGGTAAAAAGTGCGGCAATGGACACGCCCGTCACCGACCCTATGGTGATAAGGACGATCGAAGGCGGAATGGTCTCAGTCTGCGCGCCTGTAGCCGACAACAAGGCCACGAGTTCCCCAGGCTTGGCGCCGCGCTTCTTCATCTCCGGAAAAAGAACAGGAGAAATCGCTGCCATATCCGCGATCTTGGAGCCGGAGATACCTGACACGAGATACATTGCACCGATCAGTACGTAAGACAGCCCGCCGCGCACATGGCCCAGCAGGCTGGCCAGAAACTGAATCATCGCCCTGGCCATGCCCGTCATTTCGATAAGGCCGCCCAGGAAGATAAACAGGGGCACAGCAAGCAGGATCAAATGGGACATTCCTTCGTTCAGGCGCCCGACCATGACGACAATAGGCGTATCGGTGGTCAGCGTCAGGTAGCCGAATGTGGCCAGCGCAAACGAGAAAGCGATAGGAACGCCAGCGAAAACATTTCCAGCCACCACGACGACGAAGAAAATAATCAAATTCAATTTGCCCAGGCCCATTAGCCAAGGTTGGGCGAGCCAGAATATGGCGGCAAGCAATACTGTCGCGGCAACACTGGTCGCAAGCAGTTTTTTGTCGGGAATCTGTATCAGCCGGAATAGCGAACCAAGGACCATGAGCGCGATCCCCGCCGGCAATGCGGCAGCATGCCAGCTGTTGCTTATCTCCAGGGCGGGGGTGACGATATACGATTCTTCGTAGGCATACTCGAAGGCGGGCAACAGAATGAGCAGCAAGAACGCCAGCGACGCCGCCAGGGCAAAGACTTCGAGCAGCACGCGGGTACGGGGTTGAACTCTATCGATCAGCGCCGTCATGCGCATATGCTCGCCGCGGCGCAATGCGATGACGGCGCCCAGCATCGATAGCCAAAGAAACAATATCGATGCCAGCTCATCGGACCAGACAAGCGGCACATGCAGCACATAGCGGGCAACGACACCGCTGAACAGAATGGCAATTTCCAGAATGATCAGGACTACGGCACAGGTTTCGATCACCTTGCCCAGGCCCGCCTCCAGGCCTTGCGCGATGCGCTCCAGCCGGGATTTATGCCTGCTGCCGGGCGTGGCCTGTTCGCCCATGGGCCGGGATATAAGCACGGATTCCATGGGCCTACACCAGCTTGCCGACGGATTTCTCCAATGCCGCCCATGCGTCATCGCCAAATCGGCCTTTCCATTCCTTGTAGAAACCGGCATCGCGAAGCTTGGCGCGGAAACTGTCTGAACTCGGCGAATTGAACAGCAAACCCTGAGTCTTGAGATCGGCCTGCACCGACTGGTTCAATTTACTGATGTCTTCGCGCTGGCGCATACCGGCGCCATTGATGCCATCGGCTACGATAGTCTTCAGATCCGGCGGCAGACGTTCCCATGCTGCGCCGTTAGCGATGAACCAGAATCCATCCCAAATATGATTTGTCAGCGAGCAGAATTTCTGGACCTCGTAAAGCTTGGCTACCTGGATAATGGGCAGCGGATTCTCTTGCGCATCAACTATTTTGGTCTGTAGCGACGAATAGACTTCACTGAATTGCAAACTGGTTGGCGCAGCACCCAGGCTTTTGAACATTGAAATAGACAAGGGACTCACGGGAACGCGGATCTTCAGGTCTTCCATTTCGGCCGCCCCGGCTATGGGCGCCTTGCTGCTTGTCATCTGGCGAAAGCCGTTGTCCCACATTTTCTCGAAGGCATGCAAACGAATCTTCTTTATGGAGGCCCGGACATGCGCGCCCAGCTCGCCGTCCATGGCGTTCCAGACCTGCTTGTAGTCGGAAAATGCAAAGCCCACGGCATTGATGGCGGCAACCGGCACCAATGTGGCGATGACCAGTGACGAGGGCGTGAAGAAATGGATGCCGCCTGACCGAACCTGAGCCAGCATATCAGTGTCGCCGCCCAGCTGGTTGTTCGGAAAAATGGTGATGTCCACCCGGCCCTTCGATTTCTCCCTGATTTCGTCCGCTGCCTCCTGGGCGCGGATATTCAAGGGATGAGTAACGGGAAGATTGTTCCCGTACTTATAGGAGAATTCGGCAGCGCGGGCGAACCGCGGCATGCCCCCGACCAGGCCGGCCAGAGGCACGGCGGACAGCGTCCGCAAAACGCTGCGACGTGTGAATTTTTGCATTCTTGTCTCCTGAGACGATGATGTATTTTGATTAGATGTTTGTCATTGGACTGAACGATATAATGATATTATTCGCTGGTCAATTAATAATAATGATGTATTTTGATGCAATGATCGACACTAATCAAAGCCTCTCTTCGCGCGCCACCGTCAGCGACATTGCCCGAATCGCCAAGGTATCCACGGCAACGGTCGACCGCGTTCTCAATCACCGGCCTGGCGTTCGCGACGTCACTATCCAGCGCGTGCTCAAAGTAGCCGCCGACCTCGATTACCTGCCTGAAGCAGATCTGTATGCGGCCATGACGCCCAAACCCATGCGCATTTCTTTCCTCCTTCCCAAAGGAACAAATCGATTCATCAACATGCTGGGCGACACCGTCGATTATTCACAGGAAAGCTGGACGCCCTTCAATGTAAAAAGCCGCGTCGAGTATATCGAAGGGTTCAATCCCAAGCTCCTCGCCGCCGCCCTGCTCCGCCAAGCCGAACGCGCTGATGGCGTCGCCTTCATGGCCATTGAACATCCGCTGGTCCAGGATGCCGTCAACTTCCTGGTATCAAAAGGCGTGCACGTCGTGACCTTGATTTCCGACATTTCCAATTCCGGACGAGCCGCCTACATCGGGCTGGACAATCGTTCGGCGGGCCGTACGGCCGCATACCTGATTGCCCGATTCATTGGCACGCGTCCGGCCAAGGTCGCCATGATTGCAGGAAGCCTTAGTTATCGCGCCCATGAAGAACGCGAAATGGGTTTCCTGTATTTGTTTAAAGAACTATTCCCCGCCATTGACGTGCTGGGATTGCGTGAAGGCCAGGACAATGCCGATGAGAACTATCGCCTGACGCGGCAGCTTCTGGACCAATGTCCCGATCTCGCCGGCATCTACAACATCGGAGGCGCATCCGACGGCGTGGCCCAGGCGCTGAAAGAAGCGGGGCTCGAACATAAAGTCGTTTTCATCGGACATGGCCTCACGCCCGACACGCGAGCCTTACTGATCGATGGCACCATGGACGCCATCATTACGCAAAACCCACAGTCGGCAACCATGAACTGCGTCCGAATCTTCGCTAATTTGCGGGATCATCGCGCGGTTATGAGCGGGGTGGATCCCGTGCATAGCCAGATCATTTTCCGTGAGAATCTGCCCTGATGAGGGCTCGCTACCCAAGCAAATCCAGCAATCGCCGCAGTTCGGATTGTTCGTCCGTCGTCAAGCGCGCACTGATGCGCGCGTCATGATCTTCAATAGCCACGGTAATCTCCTGCAAGGCCTGCTTTCCGCTTTCGGTAAGAGCCAGCGCAAATGCACGGCGATCTGTCGCGGAATCTGTGCGGACTACATAACCCAGTTTTTCCAGCGAATTGACCACTTCGACAGCGCCTGAACGCGCGATGCCCATTGCACTGGACAAGTCTGTAAGCTTCATTCCCGGATTGCACTGAATGATCGTCATCGCGGAAAACCGCGGCGGCGTGATGGACCGCTCGCCGAGGGCTTCAAGGAAATCCTGGTAGATGCGTATCTGCGCGCGTCGAATGGCATAGCCCACCAGCTTGTCGAGCACGCCGTACTCAACCCCGGGCACCGGGACGTCGAAACGCTCGCCGCGCTGGGCGGGACGCCGGTTGTTGGGCCGTGAGCTCAGTTTTTTATTCAATCGTCCCTCCCCATATTTACAGGCACGGTGACAGTAACCTGCTGACCGAAGGGCTACAACAAATCCCTACGTCGCCAAGGGTTATTACCGATAGGCGCAGGCCCACCCTAGATTGTTATGATACATAACAAAACAAAGGAGACTGGTCTTGAATGTCATTATTGTCGGTGCCGGTATCGGCGGCCTGACCCTTGCCTTGATGCTGAATAAGAGAGGTATAGACTGCGACATCTTTGAAAGCGTGCGGGAAATCAAGCCCTTGGGCGTAGGCATCAATCTGCTGCCCCATGCCGTAACAGAGTTGCAGCAGTTGGGTTTGCTGGACACTCTGGCGTCAACCGCGGTACCAACATCGGCATTGCACTACTACAACCAGTACGGACAGCTCATCTGGAAGGAAGCGCGCGGCCTGGACGCCGGTTATGCAGTGCCGCAGTTGTCCATCCACCGCGGCGAACTGCAGCTGCTCCTGGCAAAAACCGTTAAGGAACGGTCGGGCGGCGCTCCGCTGGGCGGCACTCCGCCGGGCGGCAATCCGCTGGGACGCAATCCGCTAGGACGCAATCCGCTGGGCCGCAATCGCCTGCACACGGGCATGGCGTTCGAATCCCTGACACAGGATGCGCAAGGCGTGACGGCCATTTTCCGCAACCGCAACGACCAGAGCTCGCATGAGGTACGCGGCGATATTCTCATCGGCGCTGACGGCATTCATTCTTCTGTAAGGCGGTTCTTCCATCCCCAGCACGATGAACTGCGTTTCTCGGGCCGCATGCTGTGGCGTGCGGTGACAGAATCCGATCCCTATCTGGATGGCAAGACCATGTTCATGGCCGGTCATCAGGATCAGAAATTCGTCTGTTACCCGATTTCTGAAAGTTTGCGCCGACAGGGCCGATCGCTAATCAACTGGATCGCCGAACTGCGCGTTCCTTCCCCCGAGCTGCCAAGCACCGACTGGAACAGGAAAGTAGATCCCTCAATCTTTGCCGATCGCTTTGCTTCCTGGCGCTGGGACTGGATAGACATTCCCGCCATCATCGGCGGCGCGCAGGCCATCTACGAATTTCCGCTGGTGGACAAAGATCCTCTCCCCCGCTGGACGCAGGGACGCGTTGCTCTGCTGGGCGATGCCGCCCATCCCATGTACCCCATCGGCTCCAACGGCTCCGCGCAAGCCATACTGGATGCACGTTACCTCGCCGACAGGTTACAGACTGCAGAGCCGAAAAAGAACGGATCCGTCGAGCTTGCCTTGAAGGAATACGAGGCCGAACGCCTGCCTATCACGGCCGGCATTGTGTTGCGCAATCGCCTGAACGGGCCGGAGCAAGTCATGCAGATCGCGCACGAGCGTGCACCAGGTGGCTTTACGCATATTCATGAAGCCGTGTCGGAAGCCGAACTCACAGAGATTGCGGCGCGCTACAAGCGCCTGGCCGGCTTCGACCCTGCCCGGCTCCAGACGGGGCGCAACGGATGAGGACTTATCCCATGCCACCTGAACTCGAGCATCTCGCCACGGTCATCGTAGACGTAGGACCGCCCCAGGAAGTCGGCGCCACCCCCGCCGGCAAGCGCCGGATCATTCCCATCCTGGGCGGCACCGTGCGCGGCGCTACGCTGTCAGGCAGGGTTCTTTCCGGCGGTGCGGATTTCCAATCCATACGATCCGACACCTTTACCGATATCCATGCGCGCTACGTCATTGAAACCGATGATGGCGAGCTGGTATATGTCGAGAATACCGGAATCCGCACGGGATCGGCCGCCGACATCGCGGCGTTGGCGCAAGGACGGCAAGTCGATCCGGCGCGCATTTATTTTCGTAGCTACCCGCGGTTTGAAACGGCCTCGACACGGCTGGACTGGCTCAACACGCACCTATTTCTCGGCACCGGCGCCCGATATCCGGATCGGGTCGAACTCAATTTTTTTCTAGTGCGCTAAAAACAAACAACGGAGACAAACCCATGAAACCACCGCTTATCAATCGGCTGCTGTCCGCCGCCGTCCTGACCTTGGCAACAGCCACCGCACTGGCGGCCACCGCGATGGCGGCCACCGCGATGGCGGCCACCGCGATGGCGGCTTATCCCGATCAAGCCATACGCCTGACTGTCGGCTTCCCGCCCGGGACCGGACCGGATATGGTTGCACGTACCGTCGGCGATCAACTGTCGAAAGAAATCGGCCAGCCTATCGTCGTCGAGAATAAAGCTGGCGCCGGTGGCCAGATTGCGGCCTATTCCGTAGCCCACAACGCGCCGAACGGTTATTCGATACTGCTGGGCGAAGTCGGATCCATCAGCATCTCGCCAGAGACGACCGCCACCCTGTCCTATAAGCCGCTGGCCGAATTCGCGCCCATCACCGAGGCGGTGCGGGCGAACTTCGTGCTGGTCGTCCCCGCCGGCTCTCCGTACAAGACATTGAAGGAATTTATTGCGGCGGCTCGAGCCAGTGAGAGTAATTTCAATATCGCAACGTTCGGTGCAGGCACACCGGGCCACTTTGGCGCGGAAATGCTGGCCGAAGCAGGAAAGTTCAAGATTGAGCCCATACACTACCGGTCCACCGGCGACGCGCTATCGGCCATCATTGCGGGCCAGGTCCAGGGCGCCTTTGTCACGACCGCCATGGCCGCGCCGCAGATCGCGGGCGGGAAAATGCGCGGCCTGGCGATCACCGGAAAAGACCGCACCAAAATGCTGGCCGACATACCCACGTTCAACGAGCAGGACATGGCCAACGTGGACTTTGGCGCATGGTTTGCATTCCTGGCTCCGGCCGGCACACCTGCCGGCGCGCTGGATGCCCTGAACCAGAACATCGTCAAGGCCCTCAAGGCCGAGAGCGTAAGGAAAACGCTGGAGGGCAGCGGCTTTGTCATCGTGGGATCCAGCCGCGGAGAGCTTCAGGATCTGCTGGCGGCCGAACAAAAGCGCTGGGCCGAGGTCGTGAAAAAAACAGGCTTCAAGATCAACTAAGCGGCGCCGGCCAGGCGCGGCAACACCCGCCTGGCGTTCGCGGCCGACGCAAGGATGATGTCTTCAAGACGGGTGTCGCGCAGTTTCGCCATCACCTGGGCGATCGCGGCCACTTCGCCAGGTTCGTTGCGCGGGCTTGCACGCCCGGGCTGACCCAGCCAAGCCGGGGGAATATCCGGCGCATCCGTTTCCAGCACCAGCGATTCCATAGGCAACTGAGCGGCCAGGCGCCTGATCTGCAAGGCGCGGCTGAAAGTCATCGCCCCGCCGAAACCCAATGCAAATCCAAGTTCGATAAATTGTTCGGCCTGCTGGAAGCTGCCGTTGAACGCGTGGGCGATTCCTCCTATGCGGGGGCGCCGACGCAAATGTTTCAGCAATATATCCTGTGAACGGCGCACATGCAGCAGCACGGGCAGCCCATAGCGCTGGGCAAGGTCCAACTGGGCCGAATAATAGGTCTCCTGCTTTTCCCGCATTTCCGGTGTTTTCAACGCGGGAACGAAATAGTCCAGCCCTATTTCCCCTATTGCGACAAAGCGCGGATCTTCCAGGGACCGCTGGATCTGGGATTCCAGTTCGGCGAGATCCAGCTCCAGCGCATCCGGCACGAACAGCGGATGTATACCGAGAGCGTAGCTGCCGCCCTTGAAGGAATGTGCGAGCTCGCGCACGGTGTCGAAATTGAACCGCCCCACCGATGGAATAACGATGCCGCCCACGCCCTTCTTGCCGGACCGCTCGATTACCGCAGCGCGGTCCGCGGCGAATTCGCTTGCGTCCAGGTGGCAGTGAGTGTCGATCAGCATCGCTATCCTTTTCCAGGCTACACGGCTGTTCGCTCCACTGCGTCCAGCGGAGGAACTTCGGGGTCGACCAGCCGGCCCTTGTCCATGGCTAGCTGGCGGTGCGCCAGGGAAGCGAGCGCGGGATCGTGCGTGACCACGGCAAAAGCGGTGCCATAGTCCCGGTTCATGCGCACCAGCAATTCAAACATGCTTTCGGCGGTATAGCGATCAAGATTGCCCGTAGGCTCGTCGGCCAGCACACATGTCGGACGCGTCACCAAAGCACGGGCCAGCGCCACGCGCTGGCGCTCGCCGCCCGAAAGTTGACCCGGATAGTGATCGACGCGGGCCGACAACCCCACCTGCTCCAGCACGATCTGCGCCTGCTCGCGGGCCTGGTTGCGCTTCTCGCGCCGCACGATAAGCGGCATCGCAACATTATCGAGGGCGGAAAACTCGGACAATAGATGATGAAATTGATAGACGAAACCCAGGCTCCGGTTACGCAATTGACTGCGTTGCGCTTCGTTCAGGCCATCGGCCGATTCGCCATTGATCAATACTGACCCGGAGGTCGGCAGGTCCAGCAGACCCAGGGTATGCAGCAAAGTGCTTTTTCCCGAGCCCGAAGCGCCCACGATGGCGACCATTTCGCCCCGGTCCACGTGCAGGCTGACGTCGCGCAGGACTTCGATGGCGATTCCGCCTTCATGATAGGTCTTGACCAGATTGCGCGCGCTCAGCGCATGGACGATGGGTTTATCAATCATGGCGCAATACCTCGGCCGGTTGCAGGCTGGACGCACGCCAGCTGGGATAAAGTGTAGCCAGCAACGACAACACAAGCGATGTAAGGGCCACCACGAGAATATCGTTCATCTGCGGGTTGGAGGGCAGCTCGCTGATGAAATAGATTTGCTGGGGCAGGAATTGCACGCCAAGCAGGCGTTCGATGAAGGGAACAATAACGTCGATGTTGTAGGCCACGAGGGTGCCGAAGCACAAGCCCAGCAAGGTCCCCACGATGCCTATCAGCGAGCCCTGTACCAGGAATATCTTGGCAATCTCGCGCGGACTGGCGCCCAATGTACGCAATATCGCAATGTCGGAGCGCTTGTCCTTGACGGCCATGACCAGCGAGGACAACAAATTGAATGCCGCCACGGCGACGATCAAGGCCAGAATCAGGAACATCATGCGTTTTTCGGTCTGGACGGCGGCAAACCACGTGCGGTTGTTCAGAGTCCAGTCCTGCGCATGCACGAACGGCGGCAGCACGTTGCCGAGCTCGCGGGCAATCAAGGGCGCCTGCTGCATGTCGTCGATACGCAAGCGCACGCCGCTGGTTCCGCTATCCCTGAACACCTTGGCGGCGTCCTCATAATTGATGAACGCCAGGGTGGCGTCGTACTCGTAATAGCCGGAGGAAAACAGGCCGGTAACGGTGAATTGACGCATGCGGGGCGTAAACCCCGCTGGAGAGATAGAACCCTGGGGAGCCAGCACCATGACGGTATCGCCCGCATTGACTCCCAGGGTAGTGGCCAACTGGTTGCCCAGGATAATTGAATAGCTGCCGGACTCCAGTGCCGAGATACTCCCGGCTATCATCTGGCCGCCAACGTCGGAAACGGCGCTTTCAAGCTGCGGATCGATGCCGCGCAACTGCACCCCGCTCAATGCCTCGCCGCGCACAATCATGCCCTGGGCGGCAACAAAGGGAGCCGCACCCGTGACCTGGGGGTTCTTTTTTGCCATATCGGCAATGGCCTGCCATTGTGAAGCGACCTGTCCCGGATCGGTGCGAGGCACGTAGAGTTCGATGTGCGGCAACACCGAAAGCATGCGGTCCCTGACCTGCGTCTGGAATCCGTTCATGACGGAAAGCACGACGATCAGCGCCGCCACGCCCAGCGCAATACCGGCCATGGAGCTGGCCGCAATAAACGAGACGAAGCGGTCGCCCCGGCCAACACGGCGCTTCGAACGCGCCAAGCCCGCGTAGCGCGCTCCTATCCAAAATTCATAAGCCATCGTTGAAGCCACCGTTATCCATTAACACTACAATCCAGGAATGCAAATCGTACTACCTGGGGCATTGCCCGACCCTCGCGAGGCGCGCGAACTGACTTCTTACCTGCAAAAAACCGCCCCCACGCTACTGCGCTGGCTGCAGCAGGGCCGCGCCCGCAGTATTTCCGCCGATCCTGCCCTGACCGGCTGTACGCCGTACGAGCAGTGGCTCTTGACGGCTCGCGGCTTCAAGACCAGGGGCGAACAGAATCTTAGCGCAGGCCTGGGTCCGTTGTGGTTGCAGCAGACCGCGCCGGACAACGCTCCCATCTGGCTGGCAGAATTGGTACATGTTTCACCGTCCCGGGACGGCGCCGCCTTGCTGCCCGCAAGCGAACTCGCTATTACACCAGAGCAGAGTGTAGCCTTGTTCGAATCCGCGCAAATCTTGTTTGCCGAATCGGGGTTTACACTGCATGCCGACAGCGCCGAGCGCTGGCGGGTTGAACTTCCGCAAGGCTTTGCGCCGCAAAGCGCCAGTCCTGCGCTGGTCAGCCACAGCACAGTAAACGACTGGTGGCCCCAGGATATTGCAGCGCGTCCCTGGCGGCGCTTGGTGAATGAGTTGCAGATGGCCTGGTTCGAACACCCTGTCAATCAAGCGCGATACCAGGAAAGCCTGGTTCCCATCAATAGCCTTTGGCTGTTTGGCGGCGCGAGCGGCGACCAATTACTGCCCGATAACGGCGTAGCCGGCGACGTCCAGATGCACGATGCCTTGCTTGCGCCAGCAACGAGTCATGACTGGGGCGGATGGCTGGCCGCACTGGAACAGCTCGAGGCCGAGGTATTCAAGCCCCTGGCAGGCTTGCCGGCCCCGGCTCTGGTATTGACGGGGCCTGATCGCATCGTGGAAATCAAGCCGGCCGCGTGGGCACAATGGATACAATGGCTGCCCGGCAGCCGCCTAGCATGGAGAAAGTGGTGGTCACCCCAAAACTAAGCAATCGACTCGCCGACTTCCAGGCCAGCCGGGCCCTCGAAGCGGCAGGCATACACCCCCTGCTGGCGCGTTTGTGGGCCGCGCGCGGCGTAAGCTGCCTCACTGAAACCCAATTGGCTTGGGGCGCCCTGATCCCTCCGGGCAAGCTTACGCACATCGAGCAGGCGGCCGGCATTCTGGCCGACGCCATACAAAACGGCAAGCGCCTGCTGATCGTGGCCGACTACGATTGCGATGGCGCAACTGCCTGCGCAGTCGGCATGCGCGGCCTGCGCAGCATGGGCGCCATTGTGGATTTCCTGGTGCCCAACCGGTTCGAGACCGGCTACGGCCTTTCCCCGGCAGTCGTCAGCCTCGCGCTGCAACATCCGGCAGGCAAGCCCGATATTCTCATCACTGTGGACAATGGCATCGCCAGCGTCGACGGCGTGCAGGCCGCGACCCTGGCCGGCATCGACGTCGTCATCACCGACCATCACCTGCCCGGCGATACCTTGCCCCAGGCCCTGGCCATCGTAAACCCCAACCAGCCCGGCTGCGGCTTCCCCTCCAAGAACCTGGCCGGGGTGGGCGTCATCTTCTACCTATTGCTCGCCCTGCGCGCCGAGATGCGTCAACGCGGCGTCTACCCAAAAGACGGCGGACCGCGCCTGGATCAACTGGCCGATCTGGTTGCGCTGGGTACCGTGGCCGATGTCGTCAAGCTCGATGCCAACAACCGGGTGCTGGTCACACAGGGCTTGCAGAAAATGCGGGCCGGAAAGATGCAAGCCGGTATCCGGGCACTGTTTGCCGTGGCCGGACGCGAGCCGCGCCAGGCCAGCGGCTTCGATCTGGGTTTCGCGCTGGGCCCCCGCATCAATGCGGCTGGGCGGCTGGCCGATATGAGCATAGGCATCAACTGCCTGATCACCGATGACGAAGGCGAGGCCCTTGAACTGGCGCGCCAGCTCGATGCCATGAACCAGGAGCGCCGCGGCATTGAAACGACCATGCGTGAAGAAGCGCTGGCCGCAATCGAGGCATCCACGCCCGTCATCGGCGCCACGGTCTGCGTCTATCATCCCGAATGGCACCAGGGTGTGGTCGGCCTGGTTGCGTCGCGGCTGAAAGAAACCTATTGGCGTCCAACCCTTGCTTTTGCCCGATCGGACTCGGGAGAATTGCGAGGGTCGGGGCGTTCCATTCCCGATGTGCATCTGCGCGATGTGCTCGACCTGGTGTCCAAGCGCTATCCGGGCATCATACTCAAGTTCGGCGGCCATGCCATGGCCGCTGGACTGACGTTGCGCGAAGATGCCTACGCACAGTTCATCGAGGGATTCGATGCGGCGGTCATCGAATTGAGCGGCAGAGCCAGCTTCGATCCCATCATCGAGACCGATGGATCACTGGAAACGGGATACGCCAATGCAGATGTGGCCGGATTGCTGCAGCAGCAAGTGTGGGGCGCCGGCTTTCCGGCCCCCATATTCCGCGATACCTTCCATGTGCGCCAGCAGCGGCTGCTGAAAGACAAGCACTTGAAGCTGAATCTGGAACGGGGCAATCAGCGCTTCGACGCCATCTGGTTCAATCACGCCGACATGCTGCCTGAATATGCCGATGTGGCGTATCGCCTGGACCAAAACGTCTGGAACGGCGTCGTGTCTGCACAACTGATCATCGAACACGCCTGCACGCCCGACGGCTCCCTGTGAAAACAAGGGCTTGTCGCGCCGCGTGAACGGTTGGCCTTACTTCACCTTGCCGGCGCGGCTTTCGCCGGCAAGGTGGCGAGCAGCAGGCCTCCCAGGGCAAGCGCGAAGGCAAGGATTTGCACCGGTCCCAGCGTCTCACCCAAAAAAATGACACCGACAAGCGCTGCCGAGACCGGAAGCATGACGGTAAAGACGCCGGCGCGAGACGCCGGCACGGACTTCAAGCCTGTCATCCATAACCATACCGTCCATACGCTGGCCGCCAGGGCATAGAACAGCAGTAGCAGCCACATCTGGGCGGGTACGCCTGCGAAGTCGAAACGCAGGGCGGCGTAAATGCCGAACGGCGTCATCAGCACGAAGCCCCACACGTTGATCACCGCGCTGATCCGCTTGGGTCCCATCACCGCTGTCAGCTTTTTGCCGATTACGGCATATGCCGCCTCGCACATGACGGCGCCGAATATCAGCAAATTTCCCAACCACGCCATAGAGGGATCCGCAGACCGCAGCGGCGTATCGCCGTCGTCAACGGATGCGTCGGCTCCGGCCCACGAAAGCAGGCCTATACCCAAGGCACCGCATGCGATGGCCCCCCACACCCGGGGGCTGATGGCTTCTTTCAGTACAGCACGGCTCATCAGGGCCACCGCGGCAGGGATAGAGGACATGATCACGCCGGCAGACACCGCGGTAGTCAGGCTGACTCCGAACAGCATGCAGATCGTGAACAGGAAGTTCCCCAGGAATGACTCAAGAAAGACCAGGACTCTTGTCTGAGTAGAGAGCTGCGGTTCGCTGGCCGGTTTACGCATCCAGCGCAGCATGGCGATGCCCCCGATGCCGAAGCGCAGCCACCCCAGCAGAAAGACAGGAAACACCAGCGCCAGCGGCTTGGACAGCGCGACATAAGAGCCGACCAGCGACATGCTGAGGGCAAGACAGGCGTAGGCAGCCGGGCGGCTTTTGAGGACACTCATCAAGACTCATTCGAATAGGTGGACCCGCGATTATGACGCAGGAAGGAGTTCATGCAAGGAAATAAATCCGCAACCTAAACAATATTTCCCTGCGGAGTACAATAAGGGTTTTCCGCCACCTCATGGACTTACTCAGTCGATGACACTTGCCTGTGCATGACCTGCACGGCAACGGCCGGCCCACGCTCATCCAGCGTTCGTTCGCCACCGTGCGCGGTTCCCTGAATGTCCACACCCGACTCGCTATTGCACCACTACGCCTGCTGCGTGTGGCGCGGGCCACTCGCGGCTGTCCCATACTAACTAGCACTGAGGAAGTTCACCATGCAGGCTATTGCCCGCCTGAGCCATTTTGTTGGCAAGACATTTGCAATCTGGGTATTGCTGTTCGCAATACTCGCCTTTTTCGCCCCCGCGCAATTCCGCTGGATCGGCCCTTACGTTGTACCGCTATTGGGCGTCATCATGTT
>JAKFDW010000199.1:0-14601 GCA_036675955.1 Orrella sp.
GCCAACTGGGCGATGCGCTGTTCGTACAGGCCCTGGAAGTTGACTTCGGCCAGGTGCAGCGGAGGCAGCGACGTGCGTGTAATGGCGTCGGCCACGTTGGCGCGCAGGTAGGGATAAAGCATGGTCGGGCACACAATGCCGATGAGCGGATCGAGCTGCTCGGCGGGAATATTGGCGGCTTCGAAGATGCCGGCCTGGGTGGCTTCGACCAGGTACAGGACTTTGTCGCCGATGCGCGTGGTAACCGTGGCGGTCACGGTGGCTTCGTAGACGGTTTCGGCAAGGCGCTGGCCGCCGACATTGATCGACACTTCCACCGTGGGGCCTTCCTGTTCCAGGAAGATCTCGGGTGCGTTGGGCATTTCCAGCGACAGGTCTTTGACATAGGTGCGCTGCAGGCTGAAGCTGGGATCCTGGCTGTCTTGGTTATCCTGGCTGTTTTGGTTCTGTTCGGCCATAGTGTTTCCTGAAAGGAGGGTGGAGTGGTGGATTGCCGTGGTAAACGTCAGGCAGTAAGCAGTGGCATCAGGCCGCCGGCCCGATCCAGCGCCGCCAGGTCGTCGTAGCCGCCCACATGAGTGTCGCCGATATAGATCTGCGGTACCGTGCGCCGGCCTGTACGTTCCATCATGATGGAACGCTGCTCGGGGTTCAGGTCGATGCGGATCTTTTCGATTTCAGTCACGCCGCGCTGCTTGAGCAGCATCTCGGCGCGGACACAGTATGGGCATACGGCGGTACTGTACATTGTTACGGTTGCCATGATGATTCCTAGATATGAAAAAACAAGCGATCAGGATTTCTTGGACAAGGGCAGTCCGTCTTTTGCCCATGCCTGCAAGCCGCCGGCAAGGCTGACGGTTTCTTCGTAGCCCTGCTTGCGCAAGGACCCGGCAATTTTTGCGGAGTCCCGGCCGTGATCGCATACAACGATGATAGGCTTGTTCTTGGGCAAGGTGCCCAGCTTGCTGGCCACATCGGCGGCCGGCAAATTGCGCGCCTGCGGTATGCTTGCGGTCTTGAAGGCGTCATGGCTGCGTACATCCAGGAAAATGCCCTGCTTGTGGTTCACCAACTGCACGGCTTCCTGCACGCCGACGGACTTGCCGCCGCCTTTCAGGATGTTGGGCAACATCAGCATCACGCCCGATGCGATAGCGACGAATATAACAATAAGGTTGTTCTGATCAAGAAAAAAGTCCACGATATATCCCGAATATGCCCTTGGAAAAAGGACAGAATCAGACGATTATAAAATGGACAGCGAATTTCAACTTTTAGGCGTCTTTTCTTATGCACAAACTTGTTCTGATGCGACACGGCGAGAGCCAGTGGAACCTTGAAAACCGATTCACCGGCTGGACCGACGTCGACCTGACCGACACCGGGCGCGAACAGGCCAGGCTGGCCGGCGAACTGCTCAAGCAAAAGGGTTTCGAGTTCGACCTGGCATATTGCTCGGTCTTGAAGCGCGCCATCCGCACCTTGTGGATCGCGCTGGACGCCATGGATGCCATGCATACCCCCACGGGGCTGAGCTGGCGCCTGAACGAGCGGCATTACGGCGCCCTGCAGGGCCTGAACAAAGCCGAAACCGCACAGAAATTCGGCGATGAACAAGTATTGATCTGGCGCCGCGCCTATGCCATTGCGCCCGACCCTCTCGACCTCGACGACCCCCGCCATCCGCGCTTCGATCGCCGCTACGCCAAGATTGCCGCCGAGAAGCTGCCGGCCACGGAATGCCTGGCCGATACGGTGGAACGCGTATTGCCATTCTGGAACGAATCCATCGCGCCCGCGATACGCGCCGGACGCCGCGTGCTGGTGTCGGCGCACGGCAACAGCCTGCGCGCCCTCATCAAACATCTGGACGGCATTTCCGACGAAGACATCGTCCACATGAATATTCCCACGGGCCAGCCGCTGGTGTACGAACTCGACGATGACTTGCGTCCGATACGCCACTACTACCTGGGCGACCCGGCCGCGATCGAAGCGGCAATGGCCGCCGTAGCCAACCAGGGCAAAGCCAAGAAGGAATAGCATGCGGCGTGCGTTCGGTTCTGTTGTACTGGCCCTGTGGGCGGGAGTCGCCTGTCCGGCCGAGGCTAACCTTGCGCAGAAGCAGGCCGACGCCAGGAAGCAGCAATCCGAATTGCGCGCACGTATCCAGGCGCTGCAAAAGGAAATCGATAGCCAGGAATCCTCGCGCCGGGATGCGGCCAATGACCTGAAGGAATCCGAATCCGCCATTTCGTCCACGAACCGGCAATTGGCGGAACTGGCCGCGCGCCGGGACCGCGTCGAGCATGAGCTCAAGGAACTGGGTTCGCAGATTGCGCGTCAGAAGCAGCAGCTGGGATCTCGCCAGGAAGAGCTTGGCAATCAGCTTCGCGCACAGTATGCCAGCGGGCTGTCGCCCTGGACGGCGCTGCTGTCGGGCGACGATCCGCAAATCATCGGCCGCGACCTCAGCTACCTGGGTTATATCTCCAGGGCGCAGGCTGACGCCGTACGGGCGGTTCGCCAGGCGCTGGACGAGCTTGCCGTACTGCAAGCCAGATCGGAAGCCCACAAGAAAGAGCTCGCCAAGCTTGCGCAAGATACCGTCCAGCAGAAAGAGGCGCTTGAAGAGCAGAAATCCGAGCGCGAAAAAGTGCTGGAGCGCATCAGCGCCGCATTGAAAGAGCAGCGCACTCAGGCCGAGCGGCTGCAGCGCAACGACAAGCGCCTGGGCGATCTGGTCGAAGGCCTGGAAAAGGCCATTGCGAAGCAGGCCGAGGAAGCGCGCCTGGCCGAGGAAAGACGCAAGGCTGAAGAGGCGCGCAAAGCCGAGCAGGCCAGGCAGGCCGAGCTTGAACGGCGCCGCGAAGTAGAGCGTGCGCGCGCAGCGGCCCAAAAGGCCGAACAAGACGCCCGGGCCGCCCACGAGCGCGCGCGGCGCCTGGAAGATGCAAAAGAGGCGGAAAGGGCCAGGCTGCAAGTCGAACGGGCTCGCGCCGAGGCTCGTGCCGCCGAAGAAGCGGCTGCGCGGCCGCCGCCCAAGCCGGCGCCGCCTCCGGAAGACCTGGGCACCGAGTCCATAAAGGGCACGGCGCCGGGCGTTGCCCAGCCGCAGCTGGCGCCTCCTGGCGGGTTCACAGGCTTGAAAAAAGGTGCGCCGCATCCCGTACGCAGCAGCGATGTGCTGGGCCGGTTTGGGGCCGAGCGGCCGGAAGGCGGACTTTGGCGGGGCATTGTGTTGCGGGCGCCCGAAGGCACGAAAGTGCGCGTCATTGCCCCGGGGCGGGTCGTCTACGCCAATTGGCTGAACGGTTTCGGCAATATCGTCATCGTGGACCACGGAGCCAAATACCTTAGTGTGTACGCCTATAACCAGAGCCTATTGAAACGTGTGGGCGACATCGTGGATACTGGCGATACCATCGCCACGGTGGGGGCGACCGGCGGACAGGTGGACTCGGGTCTATACTTTGAAATCCGGCATCACGGCACGCCGGTGAACCCGCTGCTTTGGTTACGTCAGTAAATTCGGTACTATTTGGCTAACGATGTTCGCCCGCCGCGTATATTTTTATCTCGCAGCGGGTGTTGAGTTCAATTAATTCGGGAATGTGCATGAGCACTCGCAGGTTTGGCGGTTTTGGTTTGGTGGTGGCGGGCGCGCTTGGCGGCGTACTGATAAGCTTGGGCATAACGGCGGCCGCGCAACGCGGCGAACCCCTGCCGCTTAAAGAACTGCAGCAGTTTGCCAATGTGTTTGCAGCCATTAAAGGCAGCTACGTCGAGCCAGTGGCCGACGAGCAGCTCATCAACGACGCCATCAAGGGCATGTTCGCCGAACTCGACCCGCATTCCACTTACCTGGACGCCGAGGCGTTCAAGGAAATGGAAGCCATTACGCAAGGCGGCTTCGGCGGGCTGGGCATCGAAATCGGCAGCGAAGACGGCATGCCCAAGGTAATTGCCCCAATTGAAGACACCCCCGCGGCGCGCGCCGGCATTCTCAGTGGCGACCTTATTACCCATATCGACGGCAAGCCGACCAAGGGCATGACGCTCAACGAAGCCATCAAGCTGATGCGCGGCGAACCGAAAACATCCATCATCCTGACCATCATGCGCCAGGGCCGCGACAAACCCGTGGTCGTCACCATTGTGCGCGACCTCATCAAGGTGCGCAGCGTGCGCAGCAAGATGCTGGACGACAATATCGCCTATGTGCGTATTGCCCAGTTTCAGGAACGCACAGCGTCCGACCTGGTAACGCAGTTGACGGCCTTGGGCGCCAAGAAGCCGCCCAAGGCGCTGGTGCTCGATCTGCGCAACGACCCGGGCGGCTTGCTGGACAGCGCCATCGGCGTGTCGTCGGCTTTCCTCAAGCCCAATGTGCTGGTCGTATCCACCAAGGGCCGCGTACCATCGTCGAATCGCGAATACTTTGCCAAGCCGGCCGACTACATGCGCGGCTTCCTGAACGGCGGTCCGTCCGATACCCTGGCCAATATCGTTCCCTGGAGCAAGACAGTGCCCATGGTGGTGCTGGTCAACGTGGGCTCGGCTTCTGCGTCTGAAATCGTGGCGGGCGCCCTGCAAGACCACAAGCGCGCCAAGGTCATCGGCAACCGCACGTTCGGCAAGGGTTCGGTGCAAAGCGTGCTGCCGCTTAGCGAAGACACCGGCATCAAGCTCACGACCGCGCGCTACTACACGCCGGCGGGCCGCTCCATCCAGGTCACGGGCGTAGAGCCCGACATCGAGGTCGATGACACCGCCCTGGGCGACCTGTTCCGCCTGCCCCGCGAAGTCGATCTTCAACGCCATCTGGTCAACGGCGCGCTGGATGAAGAAGGAATTGTCACGCCCACCGCGGAAGACGACAAGATCGAACCCAAGATGTTCGAGTTCGGCGGCGCCGACGACTACCAATTGAAGCAGGCCATCAATTTCCTTGAAGGCCGGCCCGTCAAGAAAACCGATCCGACCCAAGTGGTGAAGGCCGACAAGGCCAATAAGGAAGCCGGGTCCGGCAAGGACGGTGCGTCGGAAAAATCGGTTTCACCAGCAAGCAAGGCAGCGCCGGCAGCTGAAAAAAAAAGCCCAGTGAATCCGAATGACACCAAGATCGAGCATTACAGGATCACACCGGACGGCCTGATCAAGACGCCATGATGGAAGACCGGCAGCTGCTGCGCTATGCCAGGCATATCCTGCTGGACGAGTTTGGCATCGAAGCGCAGGAACGCCTGCTGCAGGCCAGGGTGCTTATCGTGGGAGCCGGCGGCCTGGGATCGCCGGCCGCTTTTTTCCTGGCTTCATCGGGGGTTGGGCACATCGTGCTGGCCGATGACGACGAGGTCGACCTGGGCAACCTTCAGCGGCAAATCCTGCATACCACCGAGCGCATCGGCGAGTTCAAGGCCGAATCCGGCAAGCGGACGCTGGCCGCGCTGAATCCCGAGGTGCATGTACAGGCGCTGGTCCGCCGCCTGGATGACCGCGACCTTGCCGAGCAGGTGGCCGCCGCCGATGTGGTGCTCGACTGCTGCGACAACTTCGCCACGCGGCACGCCGTGAACCGGGCCTGCGTGGCGCAGCGCAAGCCGCTGGTGTCGGGCGCGGCCATACGGTTTGCCGGCCAGATCAGCGTCTTTGATTTACGGCGCGACGACACGCCCTGCTATCACTGCCTGTTTCCCGAGGCCGACGACGTGGAAGAGTTGCGTTGCGCCACGACAGGCGTGCTGGCGCCCCTGGTCGGCATTGTGGGCAGCACGCAGGCCGCCGAAGCCATCAAAATATTGGCCGGCATCGGCGAACCCCTGGTCGGGCGCATGCTGTGCCTGGATGCGCTGACCATGCAATGGAACACCATACGCTTCAAGCGCGATCCGGCATGCCCGGTGTGCCGCAGCCGCCATGGCGGCCACCACGGTGACCCAGCCGGTGACGGCCCGACAACAGCTTCCCGACAGAATTGACGCGCACGTCGACATACTGGCAGCGGCCCTTGTGCAGGCTGGAAAAGGGCGTGCCCGGATGGAAAATATGGACGGTGCGCATGCCGACCTGGCGGGCCGTCTTCAGATTGCGCAGCGTGTCTTCCACCAGTACGACCTGACTTGCCGGCACGCGTAGCCGGGCCAGGACTTGCTTCATGAGCGCCGCCGACGGCTTGGGACGCATATGCCCCTGGAGACGCATGTGATCGATGGCCCACAGCCCTTCGAAATGATGCAGGATGCCCAGTGTTTTGAGCACTTCGCGGGCGTACTTCAGCGGCGCGTTGGTGAGCAGGATTTTGCGGCCCTTGAGCAGCTGCAGTTTGCGGGCCAAACCGTTTTCGCAGTGCACTAGCGGCGCGACGTCGAAGTTGTGGCTCAGTTCCAGGAAGGCATTGGCGTCCACGCCATGGTGGCGCGCCATGCCGATGACCGTGGCGCCGTAGCGCTTCCAATAGGTCTTGCGCAGCACATTGGCCGCGTCCATGTCGATATTCAGCGTCGTCGCCACCGCCTGGGCCATGGCGCCGTCGATGGCCCCGAATATGCCGCGGGAGCAGTCGTGCAGCGTATTGTCCAGGTCGAACAGCCATACGGTTTGCGCCGAACCCGCCGGCCCTGTCGGGCGCAACGGGCGATGCGACGCAACTACTGTGCGCAGTGCCCGCATGGCGGTCAGTGCGAGCTGATCATGGTGCCGACGCCGCGGTCCGTGAGGATTTCCAGCAGCAGGCAGTGGGCCACGCGGCCGTCGACCACGTGCACGGCATTCACTCCGTTGCGCGCGGCTTCGAGTGCGGAAGAAATCTTGGGCAACATGCCGCCCGAGATCGTGCCGTCGGCAAAGAGTTCGTCTATGGACTGGGCCGACAACTTGCGCAGCAATTCGCCGTTTTTGTCCAGCACGCCGGGCGTGTTGGTCATCATGATGAGTTTTTCGGCGCCCAGGACCTCGGCCATTTTACCGGCCACTACGTCGGCATTGATGTTGTAGGCGGTGCCGTCGTCGCCATAGCCTATCGAGGATATGACGGGGATGAACTGGTCGTCCTGCAAGGCTTTGACCACGGCGGGTTCGATCTGCGTGATGTCGCCCACAAAGCCGATGTCCAGCACCTTGCCGGGGTTTTCCTTGTCGTCCATCATCATCTTCTTGGCTTGGATCAGGCAGCCGTCCTTGCCGGTAAGTCCCACGGCCTTGCCGCCGGCTTCATTGATCATCATGACGATGTCCTGCTGGACCTGGCCGCCCAGCACCCACTCGACCACTTCCATGGTTTCGGCGTCCGTTACGCGCATGCCCTGGATGAACGTGCCTTCCTTGCCGATACGCTTGAGCGCCGCATTGATTTGCGGGCCGCCACCGTGCACTACCACAGGGTTCAGGCCGACAAGCTTGAGCAATACGACATCGTGGGCAAAGCTGCGTTGCAGCGATTCTTCGATCATGGCGTTGCCGCCGTATTTGATGACGACGGTTTTGCCGTGGAACTGGCGTATATAGGGCAGCGCTTCCGACAAAACGGCTGCTTTCACTGTGGAAGAGTGGGTAGTGGGATCGCTAGTAGTGGTCATGTCCGCTTTTCAAGGTTGGGGCTTGCTGGCCCGTTAGATGTGCAAAACCCGGGATGCTGGGCATGCCCGGGTGCTGAATATGAAACTGGCCATATGGGCCGACTTGCTGCCCAACTTACCCGAGCGCCTTGTTGACGGTGCTCAGAAAAGCGGCTTTATCGTAATTGCCGAGATAACGCTTGATGATATGGCCTTCCTTGTCGATAAGAAAGGCCGTGGGGGTAAGTTTTACATCGCCAAAAGCCTTGGCAATTTCGCCTTGCGAGTCTATGGCCACCGTAAAGGGCAGCTTGCGCGTGTCGGCGTAGTTTTTGACGTAATTGGGTGGATCGTACTGCATGGCAACGGCGATGGTCTCGAAGCCCTTGGGCGATAAATCGACATAGTTCTGTATGGTATCGGGCATTTGTGCAATGCACGTTACACAGCTGGTGGCCCAGAACTTGACCAGCACCACCTTGCCGCGCAGGTCTTGCGTGGTGATTTTCTCGCCGGTGAGCGACGTGAAGGTAAGGTCTGGCACCGTTTTGGCCGAGCCTGCGAATTGCCATATTCCCGCTCCTGCCAGGGCGACTACGACGACGATGCCTATGAGTGCTTTTTTCATGTTGATAATGGCCGCTTTATTGAACCGGCATGGTTTCTACGCCATTGGCACCGGCCCCGGTCCCGGCCGGCTGTGCCGGCGTGGCGCCCGAACTGTCGTTCTGGACGGGAGCGGCGGGCGTTGCTGCAGGTTCGGCGATGCTTGATGCCGGAACGATCTCGAATAATTTTACTACCTTGTTGATGCCGCTGACGCCGGAGGCGGCGGTGCCGGCCATTTGCCCTTCGGAGGCGGTGACTTTGCCGAGCAGATAGACGACGCCGCGCTCGGTGGTGACCAGGATGGTACGCGTGGGCACGCCCTTGGTGTTGATGAGCGTGGCCTTGACCTTGGAGGTAAGCCAGGTGTCGTTGGTGCGCACGCTGACCGGGGTGACTTCGCCTACTCGAAGTTCGTTGATGACGTTCTTTACTTTTTCGACCTGCTTGGCCGCGTTGGCGGCATCCTGTTTGGCTTGCTCGGTGGGAACGTCGCCGGTGAGCAGTACCAGGCCGGCATACGAGACGGCATTAACGCGTGCATTGTCGTTGGGAAACAGCCTGCGCATCTCGGCGCCGACCTTGAGTTCGATGGTCTGGTCTTCAACCTGTTCGCCGGCGGTGCGGCGGTCGGTGGCCACCGTGGCAGTCGTAGCGGCGGTTCCGCCGACGACCAGCAGTCCGCAGCCGGATAAAGCGGTGATGCCCGCCAGGGCAAGGCTGGCCAGCAGCAGTCGGGCGCGTCGTGATGTGGGCATTACAGCGTGTCTCCTAGTAAGAGCGCGTCGATTCCGTCGCACAAGGCGTGCAGCAGCAGGATGTGTACTTCCTGGATGCGCATGGTGCGATCATGCGGAACGCATAGATGGATATCGGTTTCGAGCAGGATTTCGCCGATTTTTCCGCCGCCCTTTCCGGTGAGGGCGATGATGGCCATTTCGCGATCGTGTGCCGCTTCGATGGCCCGGATGACGTTGGCGGAATTGCCGCTGGTGGATATGGCCACCAGCACGTCGCCCGGCTGGCCCAGGGCCATGACCTGGCGTTCGAAAATGGCGTCGAAGCCGTAGTCGTTGCCGACCGCGGTCATGATGGAGGTGTCGGTATTGAGCGCCACGCCGCCCAGCGGAAGCCGGTCGCGTTCGAACCTGCCGACGAGTTCGGCAATAAAGTGCTGGGCATCGGCGGCCGAGCCGCCATTGCCGCAAGCCAGGATCTTGCCATTATTGGCCAGCGAACCGAAGACCATGTCTACGGACGCGGACAAGGGCTCCGCCAATTCCCGGGCGCTGAGTTTGAAGGCATCGATAGCGTCGTTGAAGTGCGACGTCATGTGAGAGGTCATGTCCATGTCGGCCATTATCTCATGTTCGAATACGAAATTCGTCAAGGGAAGTAATCTTGTGTCGCGCGCGGTGCTACAGCCCTATTGCGTGAATGCATCTTTGATCCACACCAGGCCGCCGGCTTCCAGGCTGACGACGTCGAAGCGGCAGGCCGGCGTGCGGCCGGCGCAGTAGCGCTGGACGAGGCGCGGGAGGAAATACTGCGCTGTGCGGATAAGGCGCAGTTGCTTGTCGCGGTTTACACTGGCGGCGGCGCCGCCGTATTGCGGCGAACGCCGTTGCCGTACTTCGATGAACACCAGTATGCCGCCCTCGAGCGCCACCAGGTCGATTTCGCCGGTCCTGGCGCGCAGGTTTCGGCTTACTATGACCAGGCCGCTGGCTTGCAGATGTTGCCGGGCCTGTTCTTCGCCCCGGCTGCCGGTTTGCTGGGTGGGCGACAGATGGGTGCGCGGCCTTTCTGCGCAGGTGTCCGGCGCGCGGCTCGCAGCTTCGCGTATCGTGCGCCGTTGCGCACATGCTTGTTTGCGCCGGCGCTTGCGCAGCGCTGTCTTCTGCGCGGCTTGCGCCAGGTCGTATAGCCGCTGTTCGTCGACCATTTTTTTATCCTTCTAAAGGCTTTGTTTCCCAGTATGAGTGAAACGCCCGACTTTTCAGACATTCCAACGACATGGAAACGTCTCACCGAACGTGTGGACGCGCAGCACTGGCCCACCGCCACGCTCTATGTCGTGGCGACTCCCATAGGCAACCTGGGCGACTTGAGTCTGCGGGCCTGGCAGACACTGGCCCGTTGCGATGTGATCGCGGCCGAGGATACCCGCGCCAGCCGACCCTTGATGGATGCATGGGGTGTCAGCACGCCGCTGATGGCGGCGCACCGGCATAACGAGGCCGAGGCGGCGCAGGCCATCGTCGACCGTCTGGCGCGCGGCGAGCGGGTCGCGCTGGTGTCCGATGCGGGGGCCCCGGCGGTCAGCGACCCCGGCGCACGCATTGTGCGCGCCGCGCGCGACGCCGGCTACGGCGTGGTGGCGATTCCCGGCGCGAGCGCCGTTATTGCGGCGCTGATGGCCAGCGGCGTGACCTCGGACGAAAATCCGGCCTACGTCTTTGCCGGCTTCATGCCGCCCAAGGCCGCCGCGCGCCAGAAGTGGCTGCAGCGTTGGTGCGCCGTGCCGGCGCCCATTGTGATGTTCGAGTCGCCGCACAGGCTGTCCGGCGCGGTCAGGGACATGCTGCAGGTGTGCGGGCCCCAGCGCAAGCTTACGATCGCGCGCGAACTGACCAAGCGGTTCGAGCAGGTGGTCACCATGCCTTTGAGCGAGGCGGAATCCTGGCTTGCGCAGGATGCGCATCGCAGTCAGGGAGAATTTGTATTGATCGTGCACGAAGCCGAAGATGCCGGATCCACCGAAGATGTCGACCCTTCCAGCCTGGTATTGCTGGACGCCTTGCTGGAAACCATGTCAGTGCGCGACGCCGCAAGAGTGGCGGCAAAGGTAACGGGGCTGGCGCGCGATAGCTTGTATGCGCTCGCACTGGCGCGTCAGAAAGCCGAATAATAATTCAGGCGATGGATCGGTTCATTGCTGGTGTTTTTGGCTGCAGCTTGACCGAAGCTGGCGGTGCCGGCTTGCGGGTCAGCGCAGGGCAAACGTGGGCCGCATGCCCGTCGCTTGCTGGATGCGCAATGCCGCGTTGACTGCGGCGGTGCGTGAAGGATAGGGGCCGATCTGTACCTTGTACAGCGCGTTGGCGCTGCTGACCTGGGCCGGGCGGCTTTCGACGTCGCCAATCTGCTGATTGAGACGTTGCACCAGGCCGTCGGCAGTGTGCGAGGCGCTGAAAGCGCCGAACTGAAGATAAATCTGGCCAGGCGCGGACTCGTTATGCACCACGTTGGCCGCGCTATCTGCGGGGCTTGGCGGAATGTGTCCTATCGAGTTTTCCGGCTGAAGCGCCTTTAGCGCGTCAGGTCGGGCCTCGCTAGGCCGCGCCTCGCCAGAAGCGGACTTGCCAGTATCGAGCGCAGCCAGCGCATCGGGCATGGGCTGTGTCTTTTGGGCAATTTTCAAAGGCGGCGGCTTCGGCGCTTCGGTAACCAGGCGTGGCTCGTTCTGGCGAGGCGCGACCTGAATAGGCCCGGCCTGGGTAGGCCGGGCTTTTGCGTTCGCCGTACGTATGTCGTCGTTGGTGATGGCTTCGACGATGACCTGGCCGCTGCCGGGGCCGATCAGGCCCAGCTTGGATGCGGCGACGTAGGAAACATCGATGATGCGCTTGCTATGGAACGGCCCGCGGTCATTGACCCGCACGATGACCGATTTTCCGGTCTTGGCATGGGTTACCCGGGCATAGCTGGGAATCGGCAGGGTGGGGTGCGCGGCGGACATGGCGTACATGTCGTAGATTTCGCCATTGGCGGTCTTTTTGCCGTGGAATTTGCGTCCGTACCAGGACGCCGTGCCTTCCTGGCGGAAGGGCTTTTCGTCGCTGACCGGGTAATACTTCTTGCCGAATACGACATAAGGCCGGAAGTTCGATGGGGAGTGGGTTTCGATCTGCGGGACGGCGTCGGGGATGTTTTCGAGTCCGGGCGGTATGTTCGATCCGGGCCCGTCATCGAGGTAATAGCCGCCACCGCGGGTCGTGGTGACGCTGCCTTTGGTGCCGGTCTTTTTCGGCGTGGAGCAGCCGGCAAGTATGGCGAGGCTCATGCATAAGGCGAGGGGTATGAGAAAGCGTGTTGATGTCATGGCATGTCGGGAGGCGGCTGGTTGCGGTGCCGGATCAAAAGGGGCGAGTGGTCGGCAAAGCGCCGGGCAAGTTGCTCGGTAACATAGACCGAGCGATGTTTGCCGCCGGTGCAACCTATGGCCACCGTAAGGTAGTTGCGTGTATCTTGCATATAAAGGGGCAGCCAGCGCCGGATGAATCCGGCAATGTCTTCAATCATGGTCTCGACGCTTCCGAACTGCGCCAGCCATTTCGCCACGGGCTCGTCGCGTCCCGTCAACGGGCGCAAGGCGCTGTCGTAATGGGGGTTCGGCAGGCAGCGCACATCGAACACCAGATCGGCATCGCCCGGCACGCCGCGCTTGTAGGCAAACGATTCGAAAGTCAGCACCACCGGCGCCCGGTCGGCCTGGACCAGGTCGCGTACCCAGGCGCGCAGTTGTCCCGGCGTCAGGTCGGACGTGTCGATCACGTGCTCCTGCTCGCGCAGGGGCGCCAGCAGTTCGCGTTCGGTGTCTATGCATTCTTGCAGGGAAGGCGATTTACCGCCCTGCTGCAGACGGTCGGTCAGGGGGTGGCGGCGGCGCGATTCGGAATAGCGCTGCTGCAGGGTATTGTCGTTGGCATCCAGGAAAATGACCCGGAATGCCGTCCCCATTGCGCGCAGGCCGGTAATCACATCGGGCAGTTCGTTGAGCTCGCCGGGCGAGCGCACATCGATGGACACGGCCACGCGTTCAAGCCCGCTTTCCCGCGTGCTGGCAATGAACTCGTGCAGGAAGCGCACGGGCAGGTTGTCGACGCAGGTGTAGCCTGCATCTTCCAGCAAACGCAGAGCCACCGATTTACCGGAGCCGGAAATTCCTGTGATCAGGACAATGTTCAGCATGACTAAGGATTTTCCACATTTAAGGGTGCAGTGAGCAGCCTGCACCCCTTGGTGTTCAAAGAATCGCCGCGAGCCTTGAGTTGGCCGGTGCAAGCTTATTCGCGGCGGCTGCTTTCCATGATGGCCAGGGCTTGCCGCTCGATGAATTCGCCCATGGTGTCGATGCCGCGCAGGGCGAGTATGGTGTTTCGCACCGCGGCTTCGACGAGCACGGCCAGATTGCGGCCGGCCGCTACCTGCAGCATGACGCGGCGTATGGGTATGCCAAGAATATCTTCGGTCTGGTCCTGCACAGGCAGGCGTTCGAAGGCTTCCGGTGTCGAGCGGATGAGGTGCACCAACAGCTTGAGCTTCATTTTGCGGCGCACCGAGGTTTCGCCAAAAATAGTGCGGATATCCAGCAGGCCCAGGCCGCGGACTTCCAGCAAATTTTGCAATAGCGCCGGGCAATGGCCCTCGATCATGTTGGGCGCGGTGCGCGAAAGCTCGACCGCGTCGTCGGCGACCAGCCCGTGTCCGCGCGAAATCAGTTCAAGGGCAAGTTCGCTTTTACCCAGGCCGGATTCGCCGGTAATGAGCACGCCCACGCCCAGTACGTCCATGAAGACGCCGTGAACAGTGGTTTTGGGCGCCAGCCGCTTGCCCAGATAGATGCGCAGCAGATCGATGAGCTGGGCGGCTTCTATGGTGGTCGACAGCAGCGGAATCTTCTGCTGGTTGCAGAAATCGCGCAGGTCGTCGGGCGCCGCCATGCCTTCGGCAATGAGGATGGCCGGTACGCCGCCGGTAACCAGGTCTTCGAGGTGATGAATGCGGCGCCTGACCTCGAACCGGGTGTAGTAAGAGAGTTCTTCGGCACCGAAAACCTGGATGCGTGCAGGGTGGATGAGGTTGAGGTGACCCACCAGGTCGGCGCCCGACATGCCTACGTCGGGGATGAGACGGTTGGCCGAATCGGCCCCGGCGATCCAGGTGAAGGGTATTTTGTCTGCGTTGTCACTGACGAGTTCATGTATGGTCAGCATGCTGATGGCCTCAGGCGGGCGTAGTGGTCAGGAGCCTGTGCACGGCGGCCGGATCGGTTTCGGTAGACAGCGTCTGGCGCAGTTTGGGGTCGGACATGAGCTTGGCGATTTCGGCGAGCAGGTCCAGATGCGTCTGTGTGGCCGTTTCGGGCACCAGCAAAATGAACAGCAGACTGGCCAAGCGCCCGTCGGTGGCGTCGAAGCGCACCGGATCGGCCAGCCGGATAAAGGCGGCGCAGGGCTCTTTGAGGTCTTTGATGCGGCCGTGGGGGACCGCGACGTGGTGGCCGAGCGCTGTGGACCCAAGCCGTTCGCGGGCGATAAGGCTCTGAAAAACTGCCGTGCGGGCGATTCCGTGCTGGTTTTCGAAGAGCAGGCCGGCTTGTTCGAAGGCTCTTTTCTTGCTAGTGGCAGCCAAATCAAGCACAACGTTCGAC
>JAKFDW010000200.1:0-23945 GCA_036675955.1 Orrella sp.
TCCATAATCGCGAATCACCCGTAAAATTGCTAGAACCTTAAACCATAAATGGAAAACACCTATGTTTTCTGCCGGTTTCACGTGATACGCTAAATCGAAGAACGGGCTATTTTTTGTATAACTTTCCCGCTGCCGCTTCCGGCCGGACACCGCCCCTCCATGGAGACAAAACAATGAAACACAAGCAGTCACTTCGACTTTCTATGATGGCGGGAGCCGTTGCGCTTGCGCTGCCCATGCTGGCATCGGCGCAAATCAAGGTAGGCATCACCGTGGCCAGTACCGGACCCGCCGCTTCCCTGGGCATTCCCGAACGCAACACGGTCGCCTTGCTGCCTACCGAGGTTGCCGGCCAGAAAATTGAATACATCGTGCTCGACGACGGCACCGACACCACCGTTGCCGTCAAGAACATGCGCAAGCTCATCAGCGATGACAAGGTGGACGTAGTCATTGGCACTTCGGTTACGCCCGGGTCGCTGGCCATGGTGGATGTGGCCGGCGAAACCAGCACACCCATGATCAGCGTGGCGGCCAACGCCAAAATCGTAGAGCCCGTGGAGGGCGCACGCAAATGGGTCTTCAAGACACCCCAGAACGACCAGCTCATGGCCAGTGCACTGGCCGACGCCATGGCCAAGCAGGGCGTGAAGACGCTGGGTTTCATCGGCTATAGCGACGCCTACGGCGAGGGCTGGCTCAATGTCATGACCGAAGCCGCCAAGGCCAAGGGAATCAAGATGGTCGGTGTCGAGCGCTACGGCCGTACCGACACCAGCGTAACCGGCCAGGCGCTCAAGCTTGTCGCCGCCAAGCCCGACGGCATTCTGGTTGCCGGGTCGGGCACCCCGGTTGCCCTCCCGCAACGGGAGCTGAAAAGCCGCGGCTACAAAGGCATCATGTATCAAACGCACGGTGCTGCCAATAACGACGTGCTGCGCGTTTGCGGTAAAGACTGCAACGACATGATCCTGCCAGCCGGTCCGCTGTTGGTTGCCGACCAATTGCCGGACAGCAACCCGGTCAAGAAAAGTGCGCTCGAATATAAGACCAAGTACGAAGGCAAGTACGGCGAGGGCACCATCAACACGTTCGGCGGGCATATGTGGGATGCGGGGCTTTTGGTTTCTACGGCCATCCCCCAGGCGCTCAAATCCGGCGCCAAGCCGGGTACGCCCCAATTCCGCCAGGCACTGCGCGATGCCATCGAGCAAATCAAAAATTTGCCCGCTTCGCAAGGTGTCTTCAACATGAGCCCCACCGATCACGCCGGGTTTGACGAACGTGCCCGTGTCATGGTCAAGGTGGTCGACGGTAAATGGACATACCAACCCGACCTGTAATTGGTAACATGGCCGGCCCGTTCGTGATGTGCGACCGGGTTATCGGCGTTGCGTAGTCGGCGACGTTCAAGCGCATACGAATACCGGCCTCGCAGGCCGGTATTTATTATCTTCTGAAGTGGGGCGCCGGGTTCGCGGCTCCCGTTGTTATGGTGTTGTCCGACATGGATTCAACGATATTACTGATACTGCTGCAAGACGGCGTCATGAACGGGGCCATCTATGCACTGCTGGGCTTGGCGCTGGTGCTTGTGTTCGTGGTCACTCGCGTCATTTTCATACCGCAGGGCGAATTTGTGGCGTTCGGGGCATTGACTCTGGCCTTCATGGTCAATGGACGCATGCCGGGTACGGTAAATCTTTTGCTCATTATCGGCGCGGTGGTCTTCGCCGTAGAGGTGATTGCAGCGTTGCGAAGCAGTAATTGGACGGGTATAGGCAAAACCTTTTCCTGGTCGCTTTTGCTGCCGGTCGTGCTGTATCTGCTCGCCCCATATATCGTCAGCAAGGACACCTCGCTTTGGATCAACGTGCTGTTTTCCATGGCCTTAGTCGTGCCACTGGGTCCCATGCTGTACCGGCTGGTGTACCAACCCGTGGCCGAAGCAAGCGTGCTGGTGCTGCTGATTATCTCCGTGGCCGTGCATTTCGCCCTCACTGGCCTGGCTTTGGTCTTTTTCGGTGCCGAAGGCTGGCGCACGCCTCCTTTCATGGAGGGAGAAGTGCAAATGGGGCCAGTAAGCTGGTCGGCCCAGACATTCTTCGTGCTGGGAACCTGCGCCGTGCTCATCATCGGTTTGTGGGTCTTTTTCGGCAAGACCCTTTATGGCCGCGCATTGCGGGCAACCGCCGTCAACCGGCGAGGGGCCCGTCTGGTCGGGATAAGCACCAATATGTCGGGAAGCCTGACCTTTACGCTGGCCGCTGCAATCGGCGCGCTGTCGGGCATGCTCATCGCACCTGTGACAACTATTTACTATGACACCGGTTTTCTTATTGGTTTGAAGGGTTTCGTGGCCGCCATCTTCGGCGGATTGATCAGCTATCCCATTGCGGCGGGCGGCGCCTTGTTCGTTGGCATCCTGGAAGCCTTTTCTTCATTCTGGGCCAGTGCCTACAAAGAGGTGATTGTGTTTACGCTCATTATTCCTGTGTTGTTGTGGCGCTCTTTCGGCGCTCATCATAGCGACGATGAGGAGTAAGCCATGAATCGCCTATTACTGCTTGTCGTCGTGCTGGTACTGGCCGGCTTGCCTTTGGTGTCGAGCACGCCGGAGTTCTGGATTACTCATCTCAATTATGTGGGGCTGGCCAGCCTTGTCGTGCTGGGCCTCGTGCTGCTGACCGGTGTAGGGGGCCTTACCTCGTTCGGGCAGGCCGCGTTCGTCGGGATTGGTGCTTACACCACGGCATGGCTGACCACCTCAATAGAATGGTCGCCGTGGGTGGCCTTGTTGATAGGGCTTACGGTTACCTTCGTAGTGGCGTATGTGCTGGGGGCGATCACCTTGCGATTGTCCGGCCATTACCTGCCTCTGGGTACGCTGGCCTGGTCTCTTTCTTTGTACTATCTTTTCGGAAACCTACAATTCCTGGGTCAATATGACGGCATCGCCGGCATTGCCCCGATCGAGGTCTTCGGACTCTCCATGGGCAATGGGCGCTATATCTATTACCTTATCTGGACCGCCGTATTGCTGGCGATGTGGGCTACCCGCAATCTTCTTGATTCCCGTCCGGGACGCGCCATACGGGCGTTGAAAAGCGGCGGCGGCATGGCGGAATCATTCGGCATCAACATGGCGAATTACAAAGTCATTATTTTCGTCTACGCTGCCTTGCTGGCTTGTGTCTCGGGCTGGCTATACGCCCATATGCAGCGCGCGGTCAGCCCCAGTCCGTTCGGGCTGAACTATGGTATTGAATACTTGTTCATGGCGGTGGTCGGGGGAGCGGGCAGTGTATGGGGCGCGGTGCTGGGCTCCGGCCTGATTCTCACCCTCAAAGATCAATTGCAGAATGTGCTGCCGAAAATTCTCGACACGACGTCCAATTTCGAGCTCATCGTTTTTGGGATCTTGATGGTCCTGGTATTGCAGTACGCGCGCGACGGTGTCTGGCCTATTCTTGCTTCGTGGTGGAACATGCTGACCGGGCATACCGAACGCCGGCGCATTGCCGCGCCTCCGGCGGCGCCCGCCTTGCCCAGGCGCGATCGTCCCGAGAAAGGTTCTTTGGTTTTGGAAGTCGATGCTATCCGCAAAGAATTCGGCGGCCTGGTTGCCGTCAACGATATCAGTTTTTCCCTGAGAGCCGGTGAAATCATGGGGCTTATCGGGCCCAATGGCGCAGGGAAAAGCACTACCTTCAACCTGATTACCGGTGTGCTGTCCGCCACCAGCGGCAAGGTCCGCTTCCTGGGCGAGCGTCTCGACGTGTTGCCGTCTCGCGAAATTGCCAAGCTGGGCGTGGGCCGTACTTTCCAGCATGTGCAACTGCTGCCGACCATGACCGTATTGGAAAATGTCGCACTGGGAGCGCATTTGCGCAGCAAGGTCGGAGTGCTGTCTGCGGCATTGCGGACCGACAGGCGTGAAGAAGCCGCGCTCCTGCACGACGCGGCAACGCAGCTCCAACGAGTGGGCCTGGGCGACTATCTGTACGAGCAGGCAGGCAATCTTGCACTGGGCCAGCAGCGGATTCTCGAGATTGCGCGCGCCCTGGCCGCCGATCCCGTGTTATTGCTGCTGGACGAGCCCGCTGCGGGTTTGCGCTACAAGGAAAAACAGGAACTGGCAAAAGTGCTTGATCAACTCAGACTGGAAGGCATGAGTATTTTGCTGGTCGAACACGATATGGATTTCGTTATGAATCTTACCGATCACCTGGTGGTCATGGATTTTGGCATCAAGCTGGCGGAGGGCATGCCTGCGGACGTGCAGCAGAATCCCGCGGTGCTGGCCGCGTATCTGGGCGGCATCGATGACGATTTCGACTTCGACGTTCCAGAGGCCGACGGCGGTTCCGCCGCTGCGCCCGCGGGTGTCGGGCAAGGGAGACTGGCATGACCAAGAGTGAAAACAAGCCCAAACATCCCATTCTTAAAGTGACTGACCTGTCGGCCAGGTATGGAAAGGTCAATGCGGTGACCGGCGCCAATATCCTGGTCACCCGCGGCAGTATTGTGACGGTCATAGGCGGAAACGGCGCGGGAAAATCCACCTTGCTCAATTCCATCATGGGCTGTCTGCCGGCGTCGGGAAACAGCGCCGGCTCGGTTCAGTACCTGGGCTCTGAAATCGGTTCGTGGCAGGTAGAGCGCAGAGTCTCTGATGGCATCTCGTTGGTTCCGGAAAAGCGCGAGCTCTTCGCCAGCATGTCGGTGGAAGACAATCTTCTACTGGGCGGCTTCAGGCTTTACCGCGCCGGCAAGCATGGCTGGAAAGAGACCATACACGAGGTCTACGACTTGTTTCCGCGTTTGCGGGAGCGCCGTACGCAAGAGGCAGGAACTTTATCGGGCGGTGAACGCCAGATGCTGGCAGTGGGCCGGGCGCTCATGGCCCAGCCTCAATTGCTGATGCTGGATGAACCCAGCCTGGGCCTGGCGCCCAAGATCGTACGGGAGATTTTTCAGATCATCTCGCGCTTGCGCAGTACCGGGGTTGCCATTCTTCTGGTCGAGCAGAATGCCCGCGCTGCCTTGCAGGTGGCGGACTACGGGTATGTGCTGGAGACGGGCGAGGTTGTGCTCGAGGGCAGGGCAAGCGAGCTCAGCGGCAATCCACGGGTGATTGAAAGTTATCTTGGGTTGGGGAATGCGAAGAAGGCGGTTGCTGCGGAGGCTACGGCTTAGGCGGTTCTGCCCGGGAACGGGACGGTCGGAAGTATGTAGACCACCTTTTGGTCGTCGGACGACTATCCGTTTTTAAGACGCGTGCGGATACGTCAGACGGATCGTATAGCGATCTGACAGTGTGGCCCCGGTCTTTCCTTCGGGTTTGTTGTTGCTATTAACACGCGTGCCAGGTCCTGTGGCATTTGCTGCGCGATGCGTGGCCGGTTCGCCGCCTTCGCGCCGAACACCGCTTGCCCCGCTCGTCCCGAACATCGCGCAGCAAATGCCACAGGACCTGTCCCGCTGCTTATCGTAGGGTGCGATGCCGTTGGGACTAGTTGGGTGCTTGGCGTTTTAGCGGGCTTGTTGTTGCTGATGAAATACTTTATGGGGCCGTTGGAGAGGCGATCCAGTCGGATCGCCTCTCCAACATCCGGGCGGGGCTAGATCCCCAACATCCGGGTGGGGCTAAGTCCGACATTCGGGAAGCTAGCTTGGGGCGGCATCTTTTCCGGCTTTGGCAGGCGGAAAATTGCCGCGTTTCAGCGGCGCTTCCGGACGATAATTTCTACTTTGATTCGGCTGCTGCGATAGGTATATCAATTGGCGGAATTCGGCCTGGTTTGTATACAATATTGTAAATAAAATTGTTGTTAAATTATGAGAGTATATGGCTGAAAAGAAATCGAGTGAACCGCTTAAAGTGCGTCGCAATGCTTCTAATGTCAGTATGGAAGAAGTGGTCGAGGTGCTTCGTGGCCGCATCGTCAGCCAGGAGCTTACGCCGGGATCAAAGTTGAGTGAGGCCATGCTGACCGAGGAGTTCAAGGTTTCCAGGCCGCGTATCCGCGAAGCGTTCGGTGTGCTTGAGGATCGCGGGTTGATCGAACGCATACCGAACCGTGGTGCGGTTGTTGCCCGCCTTGATGCGAAAGAGATACTTTCACTTTTCGAGGTTCGGGAAGTCCTGGAGGCGCTTGCGGTACGCCTTGCCACCGAGAAGGCGCTGCCAGGGGCATGGGACGAGTTGACTTTGCGGTTTGGGTCCCCGGCAAAACGGGCGATTGAACAGGGAGATCTGGATTTCTATGTTGATTGCGTGAGTGAATTCCGCGAGGCAGCTATTGCTGCAGCAGACAACCCCGTGCTGGCTGCGCAAATGGAAACGCTGTACGATCGCACCAAGGTGCTGATCAGGCGCCTTGTGCTTGTGCCGGGCCGTGCGGAGCATGGCAGGCAGCAACACCAGGGCATTTTGCAAGCGATGGCTGCCGGCAACGCCGAAGAGGCGGAGCGTCTCAAGCGAGACAATATTCGAAGCTCGCGAGAGACGTTCACGCATTACCGAAATTTCCTGATTTAGTCTGCGCAACGGCCGTGTGTTGCGCTTTTCGATCCTCGCGCCCTCATTGGGGCGTAATGCCGGCTCCCGCTGCAACGCGTTTCCACAATGCAACCTCTTCGTTCAGCGTCTTTTTAAAATTTTCTGCAGAGCCTTCGCTGAGCGTCAGGCCGCCGGCCTGGGTCAGTCTCTCTCGAGTCGCTGGGTCTTTAAGAACAAGATTGATTTCTTTGTTCAGCTTATTGACGAGGTCTTCAGGCAGGCCTGCGGGCGCCATCACACCGAAGAAGAGGCTGCGGCTGTATTGAGGTACGCCAGCCTCGGTAAAGGTGGGGACCTCTGGAATAAGAGGTGAGCGTTCGGTGCCGGAGATAGCCAGTCCCTTGGCGCGGCCACCGGTAATAACAGGCGCCGCAAGCAGAAGGGTTTCCATTAATGCATCAATCTGGTTGCCGAGAAGTGCGGCGCTCGCCTGGCCATTTCCTTTATAAGGGATATGCACAAGCTTGATTTCCGTGGCATCAGAAAAGGCCTCCATCGCCATGTGAGTCGAGCCGCCTATTCCGGAGCTGCCGAAGTTGACGACGGCGGGGTTTTTCTTTGCATAGTCAACGAACTCCTGCATGGTGTTGACCGGCAATTTGTTCGAGGCCATAAGAACGGTGGGAAGATATCCGATCAAGGCAATAGGCTGCAACTTTCCGACCACTTCGGCTGCGCTCCGGTACACGGCCGGGTTCACGGCAATGGCGCTCGAGACGGTGAGCAGGGTGTAGCCGTCGCGTGGAGACCGTGCAGCGTCCTGAGCGGCGATAGAACCGCCCGCGCCCACTTTGTTTTCGACCACCACGGGTTGATTCAACCGTTTGGACAGACCATCCGCTATCACCCGTCCTACTATGTCGGTGGCGCTGCCGGCCGAGAATCCGATATACATTCTGACCGGCTTGGACGGGTAGTCCGCCGCGGAACCTGCGGCAGAGGCAGCGGTTGCTCCCGCAATGAATAAGCCCATGGCCCATGCCAGCTTGCTGATGTTTCTGCGCATTTTTGTCTCCTGAGATAAGTTTTTATGTTTTCAGGGCTGTACGCCGTAGCGTGGCTTAAGGCCCGCATCGGAGCGCAGCCGCCTTTCCGCCAATTCAATGAGTTCGCATAGTACGGGGCGGGTTTCACGTGGGTCGATAATTTCTTCGACTGCAAAAGCTTCTGCGGTCCTGAACGGGGATGCATAAGGTTTGAACTCGGCCTCGATCTCCTTTTCACGCGCAGCCGGGTCCGGCGCGGACATGATGTCTTTGCGGAACGCCGCGGCGACTCCCCCTTCGACAGGCAGCGATCCCCATTCGGCGGACGGCCAGGCGAGCTTCAGATCGATGTCGTTCTTGTTGCAAGTGGCCATGCCGGCCATACCGTAGCATTTGCGAATTACCAGCGTTATGGTCGGTACGCGGAGCTGGCCGGCGACATATACCGCACGCATGCCTTCCCGCAGCGTTCCTTCCTGTTCTGCTTTCAGCCCGACCATGAACCCCGGGACATCGACAAAGAAGACCAGAGGAATGTGAAAGGTGTCGCACAACTCCATGAAATGGATTTGCTTTCGCGCGGAGTGCGCATCCATGGCGCCGCCATAAACCATGGGATTGTTGGCGATAATTCCCACAGCGCGCCCGTTCAGGCGAGCCAGCATGGTAATCACAGACTTACCGTAGCTGGGCTGGATCTCGAAGCTAGAGTCATCGTCGCATACCATGCGCACCAGCCGGTGCATGTTGTAGGCCTGGGTGCGTTTCTCGGGCACGATGGACGCCAAACGTTCGTCCATGCGGGTGACCGGATCGTTGCATTCCGTGATGGGCGGTATTTCCCATACGTTGCTGGGCATAAAGCTCAGGAAACGCCGAATTTGCTCAAGGGCATCTTCCTCGGTATCCGCTGCGTTGTGAATGGTGCCGCCTGTATCCACCGCCACTTTGGTGCCGCCCAGGTCGTTTTTGTCTATGGTCTGGCCCAACGAACGCTTCACCACGGGAGGTCCGGCCGCGAAGATCTGGCTTGTGCCGCGCACCATGACCGAGAAATGCGAGAGGATTGCCCGCCCGGCCGGCCCTCCGGCCGCAGTTCCCAACACAGCCGACGCGACCGGGACTTCGCTGAGCAGTTGAACCGATTGTTCGAAACCGTGCACGCCGGGGAATACACTATGGCCGCGCCGCTTCAGCGAAGTGACGCTGCCGCCGGCTCCGTCAATCAGATTGACTAAAGGTATGCGGTAGTGATGCGCCATGTCTTCGATAAATCCTCCTTGGCCACCCTTGCGGCGGGTGCTGCCGAAGGTCGTGCCTCCGCGTACGGTGAAGTCTTCGCCACCGATCGCGACAGGGCGTCCGTCGATCTTGGCCAGCCCGGCCACATATGGAGCCGGTGTTACCGAGACCAAGCGTTTGTTTTCGTCGTAGGTGCCGCTGCCGGCCAAGGTGCCCACCTCGCGGAAGCTGCTTTCGTCGACCAGCTTCTCGATGCGCTCGCGCACAGTAAGCCGGCCGGCTTGATGCTGGCGGTCAATGGCGACTTTGCCGCCCATCTTCATCGACTCGGCGCGTCGAAACTGAAGTTCGGCGAACTTTTCATCCTGCGTGGGCGTTTGTGACCCATGAGCGGGCACAGCGACAGATTCATGGGAGTATTTCATGCTTGCACCATAGCCAGTACCTGGTCTTCATTTACACTGGCGCCAGTCTCCACGTTGAGCGACGCAAGAACACCGGACTCGGTCGCTTCGACCGGGATTTCCATCTTCATCGATTCCAATATCATGATGACGTCGCCCTCGCTTACTGTGTCGCCGACGCTTCGTTCAATCTTCCAAACCGTACCCGTGACAGGCGAAATAATTTCAATCTGTGGCATTACTGCTCCTCCTTGGACTGCTTGCCGCATTGCGGCTTAGCCTTGTTGGGACTCCACCTTTTCGGTCTCGTCTGCTCTGTGGATAATCTGTTGTGCCGCCAACTCGTCCAGCATTTCGGGTGTGAATGCCAGCAACTCTGCCAGGACCGTATCAGTGTCCTGGCCAATGTCGCGTCCGGCCCATCGAACCGTTCCGGGCGTCCTTGACATTCGCGGAACGACGTTCGCCATGGCTACGGGCCCCAATTCACGGTCTTCCGGTGTGACGATCATCTCGCGGGCCTGATAGTGAGGATCCGCAAATATCTCTTCCATATTGAAGATTCGGGAAGCGGGCACATTGGCTTCGCCTAGCATGCGTTCGAGTTCCGCAAGCGTGTGCGTTAATGTCCATTGACTGACTATCGTTTCCATCTCGTCTTCATTGCGCGCGCGGGCCGTGGGAGTTGCGTAGCGCGAGTCTTCCAGCAGCGCGGGCATGCCCATGACAACGACCAAACGCTTGAATATGCTTTGAGAGCCCGCCGTGATATGGATGTAGCGTCCATCGGATGTCGGGAACAGGGTGTTGGGAGTGTGGCCGGGTAGGCGTGATCCGCAGCGCTGCGCAATTAGCCCTAACTGTTGATAAGCGGGAATGTGAGGTTCCATGAAGCTGAAGGCCGCTTCGTAGAGCGCCGAATCAATGACTTGACCGCAGCCTGTACGCTGCCGTTCCAGTGCGGCCATCACCGCACCGAAGGCGCCATATAGACCCGTGATGTAGTCCGTCATGGAGACGGCGACTCGCGCAGGCGGGCGGTCGGGGTCGCCGGTGATCTCTCGTACTCCGCTGAATGCCTCGCATACCACGCCATAGCCCGGGCGCTGGCTATACGGACCATCTTGTCCATAACCGCTGATGCGCACCAGAATCAGGCCGGGGTTTGCAATGCGCAAGGTTTCGTAGCCCATGCCCCAGCGTTCCAGCGTGCCAGGCCTGAAGTTTTCAATAACGATGTCCGCCTTCTCGCACAGCTTGCGAACGATCTCCCGCCCTTTTTCCTGACGCAGGTCGACCGAGATGATCTTCTTGTTGCGGAGGATGGATGCACCATACAAAGAACGGCCGTCTTTCTGGCTACCCATATAACGGACTGCGTCGCCTTCTTTTTGCTCGACCTTGACGACTTCGGCGCCGAAATCCGCCATTAGCCGCGCACAAAACGGCCCCGCCACGGTCGAGCCCAATTCGATAACGAGATAGCCGGACAGTGGACCGTTACTGCTGGCATCTGTGCCGTGCTCTTGCTTGTTCATGTCTTCGTTCCTACGTGCGTCTAAGCATTGCGGTGATATTCGCCTTCTTGTTAGTCTACGGTTGAGGTATTAATTGTGTCAACCAAAATGTATACATTAATGGCGATGCTTCGCCGAGCAACAGACCCATCGTCGAAATGGGCCGCGAAGTCATACACAGAGCTGCTCGAACGAGCGGCGAGGAGTTTATTGATTGAACGATGAAGTGATGACTGTTGATGTCATCTATGAGTCGCCTGATGGCCACTTACGACAAGTGCGAAAACCATAGAAACCTCGGCCCATTGCCATGAGGCCAATGAGCAAGTCCAGTGGCTCGCAATATCATGACCAGCCATTGGCCGGCCAAAAAAAACGGACGCATTCCGCGTCCGCCTTCTTGCCGGTTAGGCTGAACCAGCTACGCCTTCTTCATCTTGAAGTGATGAACCAGTTCCCCCACAATTCCGCGGCGGAAAGCCATCACGCAGATAATAAAGATCAGTCCGATCACGATCGTCACCGACTCGCCAAGAACCTGGAACCATTGGATGCCTGTCGCCTGGCTCAGGAACCGTCCGAATTCGCCAACCTTGTTTTCAAGCATCACCACGATAAGGGCGCCCAGTACCGGGCCCGTAAACGTACCCAGTCCACCAATGAGCGTCATCAGAATGACCATGCCGGACATTTGCCAGGTTGCGTCGGACAAGGTGGCGGATACGAATACAAGCGCTTTCGTGGCGCCAGCCAGGCCGGCAAGCGCCGCCGACAGCACGAACACCAACAGCTTGAAATTATCGACGTTGTAGCCCAGCGAGATTGCACGGGGCTCGTTTTCACGTATGGCTTTGAGAACCTGGCCGAAAGGCGAATTGATAGTGCGCCAGCATATGGCAAAGCCGATGATGAAGATGGCCATGACCACATAGTACAGATTCAGGTCATTGCTCAGATCCAGGCCGAAAAGGTTGCCGCGGGGTATGCCTTGCAGTCCGTCTTCGCCGTGGGTGAACGGCGCTTGCAGGAAATAGAAGAACACCATCTGCGCCATGGCCAGCGTGATCATGGCGAAATAAATGCCGCTGCGGCGTATGGCTAGCGCACCCATCAAAAGGCCGAGCATGGCTGCCACGGCGGTGCCGAAGAGCAGCCCTGCCGGCGTGGGAAGGCCCCATACCGCCAGCGAGTGTCCGGTAGCGTAAGCGGCTCCGCCAAGGAATGCGGCGTGGCCGAATGACAGCAGGCCCGTATAGCCCAGCAAGAGGTTGAACGCGCATGCGAACAACGCATAGCACATCACCTTCATGACGAAAATGGGGTAGGCGCCTATTGCCGGCAGGAAGGCAATAATGATCGCAACCAGTAAGTAACCTATCAATTGACGATTCATTTTTCTTTCCCGAATAGACCTGCAGGGCGCAGCAGCAAGACAATGACCATGATGATGAATACGACAGTATTGGAGGCCTCGGGCCAGAACACCTTGGTAAGGCCTTCAATGACGCCCAATCCCAGTCCTGTGATGATGGACCCGAGAATAGAGCCCATGCCGCCAATCACGACGACCGCGAAAACCACGATAATGAGGTTGGAGCCCATAAGAGGCGACACCTGCATGACCGGGGCGGCAAGCACGCCGGCGAAGCCGGCCAGTCCCACGCCAAAGCCGTAGGTGAGCGTGACGACAAGCGGCACGTTCACGCCGAATGCTTCGACGAGCTTGGGGTTTTCGGTGCCTGCCCGCAACAGTGCGCCCAGGCGTGTTTTTTCGATGACGAACCATGTGGCAAAGCACACGATAAGCGAGGCAACCACTACCCAGCCTCGGTAAATCGGCAGGTACATGAAGCCCAGGTTCACGCCGCCTGCGAGCGGGGCAGGGGTGGCATAGGGCTGACCCGACACGCCGTACATGCTGCGAAACAGGCCTTCGAGCAGCAAGGTAATGCCGAAGGTAAGGAGCAGGCCGTACAGGTGATCGAGCTTGTACAGGTGCCGTATAAGAGTGCGCTCGAGGAGTATGCCGAAGGCTCCGACGAGCAGCGGCGTGACCGCGAGCATGATCCAGTAGTTCAGGCCGAGGTACGCCAGACCCATCCAGGCCAGAAAGGCTCCCAGCATGTAAAGGGCGCCATGTGCAAAATTGATGATGTTCAGAAGACCGAATATCACAGCCAGGCCGAGCGATAGTACCGCGTAAAATGATCCATTCACCAAGCCCAGCAGTAGCTGGCCGAGTAGAGCTTGGATAGGTATGCCGAATAGTTCAGTCATAGGTATGGGAAATCCTGACAAGCCGAGTATGTTCAGAGCAGCGGCAATGCTCCCGCGTGCAGCGTGGAGCATTGCCTTTCATGAGAAATAAGACTTATTTCTTGATGAACTTGCAGGTGGACTCTTCGAGGGAAGCGTAGACTTTTTCGCCCGGCAGCGTTTCGACGATCTTGTAGTAGTCCCAAGGCTTTTTGGATTCGGCCGGCGTCTTGACTTGCATCAGATACATGTCGTGGATCATGCGGCCGTCTTCGCGTACATAGCCATCCTTGGCGAAGAAGTCGTTGATCTTGTTGGATTTCATCCATTTCATCAAAGCGTCGCCGTCATCGGTGCCGGTGGCCTTGGCGCCTTGCAGATAGAAATTGACGGCGGAATAGTCGCCAGCTTGCAGGAAGGACGGCATGCGCTTGTGCTTTTCAAAGAAACGTTCGCCCCATTTACGGGAAGCGTCGTCCTTGTCCCAATACCAGCCGCTGGTCAGGTACATGCCCTGCGTGTTTTCCAGTCCAAGCGCGTGTATGTCGTTGATGAACACCAGCAGGCCGGCCAGGTTCATGGTGTTGGTTATGCCGAACTCTTTCGCGGCCTTGACGGAATTGATGGTATCGCCGCCCGCATTGGCCAAGCCCAGAATTTTTGCGCCCGAGGACTGAGCCTGGAGCATGAATGAGGAGAAGTCGGATGTTGACAGCGGCGCCCTGACAGCCCCCTTTACCTCGCCGCCCGAAGCCTTGACCACAGCGGCGGTATCACGTTCGAGCGCGTGGCCGAATGCATAATCGGCCGTGAGGAAAAACCATGACTTTCCGCCATTGTTTACGACAGCGGATCCGGTGCCTCGGGCCAGCGCAATCGTGTCGTAGGCATAGTGAACGGTATAGGGCGAGCATTGAGCGTTGGTAAGGTCGGACGCGCCAGGACCCACGGCAATGAACGGTTTTTTCTTTTCAGCCGCTACACCGGCCATGGCCAGTGCGGTGCCCGAGCTGGTGCCGCCTATGAGAACGTCGAGGTTGTTTTCGTCAAACCATTCGCGTGCGCGGGCCGAGGCGATGTCGGCTTTGTTCTGGTGGTCGGCGACCAGCAGCTCTATTTTTTTGCCGTTGATTTCGCCGCCTGCATCGGCAATGGCCATGCGGATTGCGTCCGCGCCGGCAGGCCCGTCTATGTCGGAATACAGACCCGACATATCGGTAATGAACCCGATGCGTATGACGTCATCGGAAATGCCGGCCGCTAGTCCTGGAGCGGCCATCGTGAGGCCGGCAAGAGCGAAAGCAGCGGATAGTGTGCGCAATTTCATGAAACAGTCTCCTGACTTTGTTGTACCGGTAATCCGGCGTTTGTAAGTGTTAGACGCCAAGCAGCGTGTTGAGAGTATCTTGTTTGGCTTCAAGTTCGGCCGCGAGGAATTGCTCGACGATCTGGCCGTGTTCCATGACGTAGAAGCGGTCGGCCAAGGGCGCGGCGAAGTGGAAGTTCTGTTCGACCATGACGATGGTGTAGCCCTTGGCCTTCAAGGCGGTGATCATGCGAGCCAATGCCTGCACGATGACGGGCGCGAGGCCTTCGGATATTTCATCGAGCAGCAGGAGGTTGGCGCCGGTGCGCAGTATGCGCGCCACCGCCAGCATCTGTTGTTCGCCGCCCGAAAGCCGGGTGCCGGGCGAATGCTTGCGTTCCTCCAGATTGGGGAACATTTCGTAGATTTCGGCGAGCGACATGCCGCCGCCCAGCGTGTCGCCCACGGTGGGCGGCAGAAGCAGGTTCTCTTCGCAGGACAGGCCGGCGAAAATGCCGCGCTCTTCGGGGCAGTAGCCAATACCGAGATGCGCTATGCGGTAGGTGGGCAGGTTGATGGTTTCAGTGCCTTGAACCCGTATGGATCCCTTGCGCGAGCCGGTAAGGCCCAGAATGGCTCGTAGCGTGGTGGTTCGTCCGGCGCCGTTACGGCCCAGCAGCGTTACCACTTCGCCCGGAGCGACGGTCAGGTTGACGCCGTGTAGAACATGGGATTCGCCGTACCAGGCGTGCAAGTTGGATATTTCGAGAGCAGCGGTGTTCATCCGTGGGCTCCTTCTAGTTCGCCGGTAGTGGTGCCCATATAGGCTTCCATGACAGCGGCGTTGTTTGATACTTCTTGATAGGTGCCTTCGGCCAGCACGGCGCCGCGCGCCAGTACCGTGATTTTGTCGGCGATCTGCGAAACCACCTTCATGTTGTGTTCGACCATGAGTATTGTGCGTCCCACGCTTACTTTCTTGATGAGGTCGGTAACCCGGCTTACGTCTTCATGTCCCATGCCCTGCGTGGGCTCATCCAGTAGCATGAGCTCCGGCTCCATGGCCAGGGTGGTGGCGATTTCCAGTGCACGCTTGCGTCCATAGGGCAGATTGACGGTGAGTTCGTTGGCGTACTCGCCCAAGTCGACCTGTTTCAAGAGATCGAGGGCCTTGTCGTCCAGGCCGCTGAGTACTTTGTCGCTGCGCCAGAAGTGATACGAGAGCCCGGTGGAGCGCTGCAAGCCGATGCGTACATTTTCCAGTACGGTGAGCTGAGGGAAAACGGCGGAAATCTGAAATGAACGAATGACGCCCCGGCGCGCAATCTGGGTTGGCTTTTCATGAGTTATTTCATGATCGGCAAAGAAGATCTTTCCGGAAGTGGGCGTAAGGAATTTGGTGAGCAGGTTGAAGCAAGTCGTCTTGCCGGCGCCGTTTGGCCCGATCAACGCATGGATGGTACCGCGCTTGACCTGGAGATTGACGTCGTTCACGGCGATGAAGCCGCGGAACTCTTTCACCAGGTTTTTGGTTTCTAGGATGTATTCGCTCATAACCAGCCAGTCGGTGTGAAAATCGAGAGAGGATAGGGGCGAAGTATGAGGGCTAGTATTCCAGAAGACCATGGGGGTTTTTCATAGGTAAATACGAAAAACTTCAGTTAGTCGGCGTTTTCTCCCTGTATTCGCAAAGATCGGATATTCCGCATTGCGGGCACTTGGGCTTGCGCGCCACACATATGTATCGTCCATGCAGGATCAGCCAGTGGTGGGCGTCCAGCAGATACTCCTTCGGTATCACGCGCAGCAGTTTCTTTTCTACTTCAACTACATTCTTGCCCGGCGCGATGTTGGTGCGATTGGCTACGCGGAAAATATGGGTGTCGACAGCGATGGTCGGGTGGCCGAAAGCGGTGTTCAGCACGACATTGGCCGTTTTACGTCCCACTCCTGGCAGCGACTCCAGGGCTTCCCGGTCATCGGGTACTTCGCTGTGATAGTGATCGACGAGAATCTGGCAGGTCTTGATGACGTTGCTGGCTTTGGTCTTGTACAGGCCTATGGTCTTGATGTAGTCGGTCAGGCCGTCCACGCCCAGTGCCAGCAACCCTTCGGGTGTACCGTGGCTGGGGAAAAACTTCCGCGTTGCGAGATTCACGCCTCGGTCTGTTGCCTGCGCCGACAAAATGACGGCGATCAAAAGCTGGAACACGCTTGCGTATTCAAGCTCCGTGGTAGGTGACGGGTTGGCCTCTTTCAGGCGCCGGAAGATTTCGACACGCTTGGCGTTGTTCATTGTTTCTGGCGGCGCGCGCGAGCCCGCGCGAGCGCATCGGCAATAACCTGCTGCCGGCTTGCCGCGTCAGTGCTGGCCGCAAGCGACAGAGGCGCTTTGTTGGCCAGTGTGCGGGCGGCCAGACCGAAGCTTTCGTGATGTGAGGCATCCAGGCGATCTTGCCGTTGCTGGTGGTGTTTTCGCGCAGCATCGGCCAGGGCTGGCGTCCATCCGTCGGTTGCCGGCACCATGGTGATGCAGTCGACCGGACAGGGCGCAACGCATAGGTCGCAGCCTGTGCAGCGGTCGGGAAGAACCGTGTGCATGAGCTTGTTGGCCCCCACGATGGCGTCGACCGGGCATGCCTGGATGCATAGTGTGCATCCTATACAGTGGGGTTCGTCAATGACCGCCACTGTTCTAGGCAGATGTTCCCCGCAGTCGCGGTCGAGGGCCAGTTCGGGCAGATGCAGCAGTGCAGCAAGCGCCTTGATGCCCGCCTGCCCGCCAGGCGGGCACCGATTGATGGTTTCACCCTCTACGGCAATGGCGTGCGCATAAGGGCGGCAGCCGTCATACCCGCATTTGGTGCACTGGGTTTGCGGAAGCACCGCGTCGATGCGGTCGATAAGAGACAATGAGGACATAAAAGCAAAAGCGAATCGGGGCAGCAACGGCCCCGATTCGTGGAAAGAGCCACAGGCCCTTAGACGGCAGGGCGGCGTATGAATTCGGCTATTTTAGGACAAATCGTTTCGCGCCAGCGTCGGCCCGAAAAAATGCCGTAGTGCCCGCAGCCGGCTGCGGTGTAATGTTCTTTGCGGCCGCTTTCGATGCCGCTGCACAAATTCTGCGCGGCGCGAGTCTGGCCTTCGCCTGAAATGTCGTCGAACTCGCCTTCGATAGTGAGCAGGGAAACCGAGGTGATGGCCGACGGGTCGACTTTTTGTCCGTCGATCTCCCAGGTGCCGGAAGGCAATTGATGCTCCTGGAAGACCATTTTGATGGTGTCCAGATAGAACTCGGCCGGCATATCCAGCACGGCGTTGTATTCGTTGTAGAACTGGCGGTGGGCTTCGGCGTCGTCGTTGTCGCCCTTCAGGAGGTCCAGATAGAAATCATAATGCGACCGCAGATGGCGATCGGGATTCATGGCGACAAAGCCGGCGTGTTGCAGAAAACCGGGGTACACGGGCCGTCCGCCTCCGGGAAACCGCGATGGCACGCGGTGAATCAGGTTGTCTTCAAACCATGAGTAAGGCTTTGTGGTAGCCAGCCGGTTGACCTGTGTAGGGGATTTCCGGGTGTCGATGGGTCCGCCCATCATTACCATGCTGCGCGGCAGGTATGGCTCTTTGTTCGAGGCCATCAATGCAATGGCGGCCAACACCGGTACGGTGGGCTGACAGACCGATATCACGTGAACGTCCGGACCCAGGAACCGAATGAATTCCTGTACGTATCGCACGTAGTCATTCAAGTGGAAAGGGCCGGCAGCGGCAGGCACCATGCGGGCGTCTATCCAGTCGGTAACATAGACATCGTGATTTGGCAGCAAGGCCCGCACCGTGTCGCGCAACAAGGTGGCGTGATGCCCCGAGAGTGGGGCGACAAGCAGTACGCGCGGATCCGTAGCGGTATTGCTTCCGTTTCCCCGTTTGAAATGGACGAGGTTACAGAAGGCCTTATGTACGACAGTTTCTTCGGTGACGGCGACGTCTGTGCCGTTCACGCGTGTAGAGGGCAAACCCCATGCCGGTTTTTCGTAGTCTTTTCCGAGTCGGTGGACGAGTTCGTATGTCGCTGCAATTTGGCGTGATACCGGCGTGTAGGCAAATGGGCTGTATGGATGCGAGAAGATCTGCGAACCGGTGTCGGTGAATGCGGCCAGTGGCGTCAGGAACGCTCGCTGAAGTTCGTGGAGGTCATACAGCATGTGAATAGCCTTGGGTTAGCGGAATCGGGACAACAATCTGTTACAGTCGGTGCAAGGTGTTAACAGATGGCTTCTTTATAAGCTAATCACAAAATAATGGAAATTGCCAGCAGTTTCCTTCCGCCAGAATCCCGAGATTCATTGCCGGATTGCCGGGTCTTCGGAGGGGAAACTGCGTACCGAGGCGGCATGCCGTCTGCCGGAATAATTCGGAGAGGCGGCGGGTGGCTGTTGGGGTGATGCAACAGGCGGGCGTGCTGAACGATCAACGCTCGAGATGCTTCAGTTTGTCGTCGACCCCGTTCCAGTCGTCCGCGTCGGGCAGGGGTTGCTTGGATCGATTGATCATGCCGAATTCCGGAGACAGCTCGGCATTCAGTGCGATGAATTGCACTTGATCCTGGGGAACATCTTCTTCCGCAAATATGGCGTTCGCCGGGCATTCCGGTACGCAGACCGCGCAGTCGATACATTCATCGGGATCGATGACCAGGAAATTGGCCCCTTCGCGGAAGCAGTCTACCGGACAGACATCGACACAGTCAGTAAATTTGCATTTGATACAGTTCTCGGTAACCACATGTGTCATTTCAGGACTCCAACATCAGATGTTGCATTTTACCCAATAAATTGAGGTAAGCCCGAATTGACCTTAGGCTAAAGGAGTCTTTCCAGCCGCGATTGAGCCATCGAGCTCCCGAGGGCCATGCTCTGTGCTAAGGTAATCAAAACTCTCTATGTTCTGCGATGATTATTACTTCGTTACTCGACACCGATCTCTACAAGTTCACCATGATGCAAGTGGTGCTGCATCATTTTCCGGCCGCCCAGGTGGAGTATCGCTACAAATGTCGCACGCCGAATGTGAATTTGCAGCCGTATCTCGATGAAATCCGTGCCGAAATCCACGAACTTTGCGAATTGCAGTTTACGGATGATGAGCTGCATTATTTGCGTAGCCTGCGTTTCATGAAGAGCGATTTTGTCGATTTCCTGGGCCTGTTCCGCATGCCGGAAAAGTGCATCACCGTGTCCGCTGGCACGGCGCCGGGTGAAATCGATATCTCGGTCAAAGGTCCATGGCTGCACACCATACTCTTCGAGATTCCGGTCCTCGCCATCGTCAACGAAGTCTATTTCCGCAATGTATGCCGGGAACCCGGCTGGGAAGAAGGCCGCAAGCGCTTGCAGTCGAAAATGCGGCTGGTCAACGATGATCCGGCTCTGGCCGACTTCCGGGTCGCCGAATACGGTACCCGGCGACGCTTTTCAAAGAAGTGGCACGAAGAAGTCGTGCTCACCATGAAATCCCAGATGGGGCCGCATTTTGCCGGCACCAGCAATGTGCGGCTGGCCATGAAGCACGGCGTAACGCCTCTGGGCACAATGGGCCATGAGTACTTGCAGGCATGCCAGGCCTTGGGGCCGCGCTTGCGCGACTCTCAAGTGTTTGCGCTCGAGGTCTGGGCCAAGGAATATCGCGGCGACCTGGGAATCGCCTTGTCCGACGTCTACGGCATGGATGCTTTCCTGCGCGATTTCGACATGTATTTCTGCAAACTGTTCGATGGCGCGCGCCACGACTCCGGAAATCCCTTCGACTGGGGAGAGCGTTTGCTGGCCCACTATGTCGCCAATCGGGCCGATCCTCGCACCAAGACTCTGGTCTTTTCGGATGCGCTGACTATTCCGCGGGCCATCGAGTTGGCCAAACACTTTGCGGGCCGCTGCAAGATCTCGTTCGGAATAGGCACCAATCTGACGAACGACCTGGGACATGAGCCGCTGCAGATAGTCATGAAAATGGTTCGTTGTAACGGGCAGCCCGTTGCCAAGGTCTCGGATGCCCCCGAGAAAACCATGTGTGACGATCCGGCCTATCTGGCCTACCTGCGCCAGGTTTTTCAGCTCCCGCCACCCTGATGTGCCCGATGGCTCCGTCCTTACACCTATAATCACCGCTCGAATAGATATTTTGGACAGGAGCGTGAATATGAGTGAAGTGGAAAGGGTCAATGTAGAAAAGCGGTTGTCGGATATGGCAATCTATAACGGCGTGGCCTATTTGGCGGGACAAGTCCCGGACGACGGGTCGCTGGATATCCAGGGTCAGACGGCCCAGGTCCTGGCAACCATAGACCGCTTGCTGGCTACCGCGGGCACCGACAAATCGCGCATCCTGATGGCCCAGATATTCATCACCAACATGAAAGAATTCGACGGCATGAACAAGGCCTGGGATGCATGGGTAGCGCCCGGCAACGCGCCGCCGCGCGCTACCGTCGAGGCCAGGCTTGCCAATCCGGATTTCAAAGTCGAGATCGTCGTTACCGCGGCACTGGCCTGAGCACGGGTATCGCTACAGCAATAGGGCGGCCAGCGTACCGCCCAGCGTCTCGCACGCGGCAGTATCGTCAGCGGTAATGGTCTTGGGCGCCATGATCGCCTGCGGCGTCTGGGCATCGGTATTCACGATCAGTGGCGGTGCGATCAGGTGCAGGCGCCAGCCCGTACAAATGCGTTCGGCCTGACGTGCAGCGCCGTTGCCGTCGGAGCCGGCGCTGATCATGATTGCGTAAGGTCTGCCGTTCAGTTGGTCCAGCACGCTATAGTAGTTGCGATCAAAAAATTCCTTCATGGCGCCACTGAGCGAAGCGAGATTTTCCGGGGCGCAGAATATAAAGCCGTCGGCGCCCAGCAGGTCGGCCGCGTCGGTCTGGTCAGCGGCTTTTAATATAATATCCAGCCTGTGCATGGATTGAAGCTCGGTCGCTATGGCTTGCGCGCCTGCCACGGCGGCCCGGGCCATTTGCTGCGCAGCCCCGCTACGGGAATGCCACACTACAAGCAGGTGTTTCTTGTCCGTTGAGTTCATGATGCCGATTCGCGGTTGTTCTCCAGACACGTTAGTATAGAGTTGCTTGAAGAAGGCTTCATTTCTTCATACTCAGCCACCTGAACTATGCCCACAAACGCAACACCGGTTTACGATCCTTCGCCGTTCAACGACGAATGGTTTGCCCATGCCATCAAGGGTCTAAACGAACCAGGCGGCAAGCTGCTGGCGCAGGCCGTCCGGTGGGTGGAAGAACCGTTGGCGGGCCTGCTCGCCCAGACCGGCGAACCGTTGGCCCTGCATAGTGCCGGGGTGGTGCGGATACTGGCCGACCTGGGCACCGACGCGGCCACGCGGGCCAGCGCCCTGATAACCGTTCTGCCAGTGGATGCCGACGTTGCCGGCGCAAAAAAAAGCCAGGATGCAATGCGCAAGGACTTCGGTTCCGAAGTCGTGGCCCTTGTCCAAGGTACGCGGGCTCTTTTGCGGCTGGGCAACCTGGCGGGCCAGGCCAACGACAGCGCGGCCCCGGGCAGCGATCAGAAAGAAATGCAACGCAAGATGCTGCTGGCGATGGCCGCCGACCTGCGTATTGTGTTGCTGCGCCTGGCATCGCGTTTGCAGTCTTTGCGCTGGCACGCCAGCACAAAAATCGCTTATCCCCCTGCGCTTGCCCGCGAAACCATGGAACTTTACACTCCCTTGGCCAACCGACTGGGAATCTGGCAACTGAAGTGGGAAATGGAAGATCTGGCTTTCCGGTTCCAGGACCCGGAAACTTATAAAACCATAGCCAGGCAGCTGGAAGAAAAACGCGTCGAACGCGAGGCTTTCATCGTGAATGCCGTGAGTTCCTTGCAAGACGCGTTGTCAGAGGCGCATATTCGCGCGGAGGTTACCGGGCGGCCCAAGCATATCTACAGCATCTGGAACAAGATGCGCATGAAAAACCTGGAGTTCCATCAGCTTTTCGACTTGCGGGCCTTGCGGGTCATTGTCGAGGACGAGCGCGCATGCTATGCCGTGCTGGCATTGGCCCACTCACTGTGGACCCCCGTGTCCAATGAGTTCGATGACTATATCTCGCGGCCCAAACCCAATGGCTATCGTTCCCTGCATACGGTGGTGATGGATGCCGAGGAGCGCACCTTCGAAATACAGATCCGCACCTACGACATGCACCGGTTTGCGGAGTATGGCATGGCCGCCCATTGGCTATATAAAGAGGCGGGCGCCAAGGGTGGCAAGGTTGCTGCCACCGGCAGCTACGACCAGAAGCTTGCGTGGATGCGCCAGTTGCTCGCATGGGATAAAGGCAGCGGGGAGGGCGGCGGCGCAGCAAGGAACCCGGATGCGCGCGATGTGCCGGCCGGGATGCCCGCTGCCGATGCGCCGGCGGAGCCGGCGGGCGCGTCGGACGAACATGTTTATGTCTTGACCCCGCAGGCTCGGGTCATTGAGTTGCCGGTAGGCGCAACACCTGTTGATTTCGCTTATTACCTGCATACCGACCTGGGCCATCGCTGTCGCGGCGCGCGCGTCGATGGCCAGATGGTTCCCTTGCTGACGCGGCTTGCCACGGGCCAGACTGTGGAAATCATTACGGCGAAGTCGGGCGGACCTTCGCGCGATTGGCTCAACCCGCAATTGGGTTTTCTGGCCAGTCCGCGTTCGCGCGCCAAAGTGCGTGCCTGGTTCAATGCCATTGAGTTGCAGCAGCGCATCTCCCAGGGCCAGGCCATGGTCGAGAAAGAACTGCAGCGGCTGGGCAAGACGGCGGTCAATCTCGAGCAACTAGCGCAACAACTCGATTTTGCGCGAGCCGACGATTTGTACGTGGCCGTCGCCAAAGAAGAGTTCAGCCTGCGCCAGATCGACTACCTGCTCAGTCCGCAAAAACTGCGCCCGACCGACCCCGCGGCGGATGGAGCGGGGCCTGAAGCAAGGGTATACCAAAGCGGTATTGCAAACGTCGCCAAGACAGGCAAGAGCGGGGTACTGGTGGTAGGGGTGGATTCCCTTATGACGCAGCTTGCACGGTGCTGCCGGCCCGCGCCGCCCGATCTGATCGTGGGCTTCGTCACGCGCGGCCGCGGCGTGTCCATACATCGCCACGACTGCGCATCGTATGCCGCCCTGGCTGAACGCCAGCCCGAACGCGTAATCGACGTCGACTGGGGCGACACCGGCGATGCGCTATACCCGGTCGACATCAGCATTCATGCGCCCGAACGAAGCGACCTGTTGCGGGACGTTTCCGAGGTCTTCGCCAAGCTGCGGCTTAATGTCGTCAGTGTCAATACCCATAGCCGGCGGTCGCTGGCGCATATGGTGTTTACCATTGAAGTCAAGAACGGCGAGCAGATCGGCAAAGTGCTGAGCGCGCTGAACGAGCTTTCGGGAGTGTCGGCAGGCCGCCACTAGGCCGAGTAGGCGTCTGCCTGCGCCAGACTGCTAAAATGACGGCTTGCCTGTCAATCGGTCCGCGGCGGATCGAGGCAACGACGTTGCGTAACCAGAGAGTGATAATTTGAAATCCTACACATTGCCCGACCCACAAGGGCATTTTGGTCAGTATGGTGGTTCGTTTGTTGCCGAAACCCTGGTGCATGCGCTGGACGA
>JAKFDW010000201.1:0-7642 GCA_036675955.1 Orrella sp.
CCAGTCGCGTGCCGCTTCCACAATGGCGGGACCGTCGTCGCGATCCAGCATCAGCGCGCGCAACAGACCTTCGCCGCGTTCGCCCTTCATGCCCCATTTTGCCGACAATGCCAGCAGCCCTTCCGACAACTGCTGGGCGCGCGCATTGACCGCGTCCATGAAACCGGGAGCGGTGAGCGCATCGAACACAGCAACGCCGGCTGCGGTCATCAGCGGATTGCCGTTATAGGTTCCGCCCTGATCGCCATGCTGGAAGCATGAGACCGCCTCGCGGGCGCACAGGGCTGCCAGCGGCACGCCGCCGCCTATGCCCTTGCCCAGCGTCATGATATCGGGCGTGACACCGGACAATTCGTAGGCAAACAATTTGCCGGTGCGTCCCATGCCGGTCTGGACTTCATCGACGATCAGCAACAGGCCATGCTCATCGGCCAGCTTGCGCAAGCCCTGCATGAATTCCCGGGTGGCCGGTATGACGCCAGCCTCGCCCTGCACTGGTTCGAGCATGATGGCGACGGTCTGGTCGTCGATAAGCGCGCGCACCGACTCCAGGTCGTTCAGGTCGGCCTTGGGAAAGCCGTCTACCTGCGGCGCGTATAGGGTGTCCCAGCCAGGCTTGCCGGATGCCGACATGGTGGCTATCGTGCGGCCATGAAAACTGTGGTCGAAAGTAATGATCTTGAAAGCGCCCTTGCGGTTCAGCCGGCCCCATTTACGGGCAAGCTTGATGGCGCCCTCATTGGCTTCCGCGCCGCTATTGGCGAAAAAAATCCGGTCGAAGCACGACGCGCCGGTAAGACGCTTGGCCAGCTCCATGGACGGCAGGTTATAGAACGCGGGCGAAGGATTGATCAGCAGGGCGGACTGCTTGGTGATGGCCTGAACGACTTCGGCCGGGCTATGGCCCAGGCAGTTCACGGCCCAGCCCTGAACGAAGTCCAAGTATCGCTTGCCAGTATGATCTTCGAGCCACGAGCCTTGGCCGCGCATAAACACGAGCTCCGGGCGCGAAGTGATTTCCATAAGCGCATTCACACCCGACCGATCAAATTTCATATTGGCATCCTGTATTCAGAAGTAAAGGTGTTGGCAGCGGTCGCTGCGGCAGCCGATGCTGCGGCAGCGCTGGCTGCAAGCTGCAAATTTTAACGCAGTAGCAGTTTCGAATTGCACAGCTGGTTCCACAGCATCAGGCCAAACACGTTTATGGCCAGACCAAGCATCACCAACGCACCGCCTACCCATTGGATTGCCGCCAGATGCTCGCCCAGGAACACGGCGGCCGATATCAGTCCGATTGGCGGCACCAGAAGGCTAAGGGGTGCGATCTTGCTGGCCGGGTGCCGGCTAAGTAAACGCCCCCACAGCACATAGCCGACGATAGTCGCAATCATGGCCAGATAGAAAACGGCGAGCACGCCCACATGGCTTATTCCGGCAAGACTGGCCTGTATGACGTCCGGCCCCTCGAAGATCCATGACAACACAAAAAATGGCACCGGCGGGATCAACGCGCCCCAGACGACCAAGCTCAGCATATCGATCTTGCCGGCGCCTTTAGTGACAATATTGCCGGCCGCCCAGCTCATTGCGGCCAGCAGCGTCAGGACAAAACCCAGAATCGGCACGCTCCCCGGCATGGCGCCTTGCTCGATGAGCAGCAGCCCAATTACCGCCACCGCCATGCCCAGCACGTTGTGGATGCGTACCTTCTCGCGAAGGAACAGTGCCGCCATCAATACCGTAAAGAAGGCCTGGGCCTGCAAAACCAATGAAGCCAGGCCCGCCGGCATGCCGACATACATCGCGGTGAACAAAAAGACGAACTGGCCCAGGCTGATGGTCAGTCCGTACAGGACAATGATGCGCCAAGGCAAATCCGGGCGCCTGATAAAGACGACGGCAGGAAATGCGACAAGCGAAAACCGCAAGGCGCCCAGCAACAGCGGCGGGATCTCGCTCAGGCCCTGCTTTATCACGACAAAGTTCAGACCCCAGGCGATGACCACCACGAGAGCAGCCAGCCAGTCTTTCGCAGGCATGGTATTCCTTCACAACAATTGCAGGCAGGCGCTATTATGCGCCACATGGGCCGTGATTCCGGCCGCCATCACCTCCTCGCCATCCATGACCGCCACTATCCTCAGTCTGCATAGCTATCCCGTCAAATCCTGCGCCGGCATCTCCCATACTCAAATCAGCCTCACGCAGGCCGGGCTGGCATTTGACCGGCAATGGGTCATTGTGGACCGGCAAGGCGTCTTCATGACCCAACGCCAGTACGCCAAGATGGCGCTGATCCAGCCCTCGCTGGGAGATGGCGCCCTGACGCTGGAGGCACCCGGGATGCCGCCCTTTTTGCTCGAGCCAGCTGCCGAGACGCCGGCACCGCCGCCAGTCTCGGTACGCATCTTCGGCAGCGACACCATCGGCCTGGACGAAGGCGATGCCGCAGCACAGTGGCTGAGCGACTTCATGGGCACACCATGCCGGCTGTTGCGCGTCCATCCCTACGCAGAGCGTCTGGCCAGCCGCGATCATGTCAATGCATGGCGCCGCAAACATCATGAGCAAGCGCCCGATTTCCCCGCCGACCACGCGTTCGGCTTTGCCGACGGCTTTCCGTTCCTGATCGCCAATCAAGGTTCGCTCGATGAGTTGAACCGGCAATTGAAAAGCAAGGGACAGCCTCCGGTTCCCATGAATCGCTTTCGCCCGAATATCGTATTGCAAGGCCTGGACGCCTACGAAGAAGACTACCTGGCAAGCATGCATGTCGGCGCCCTCATCTTCGCTTTCGTCAAGCGTTGTGCCCGCTGCCCCATACCCGGCATCGACCAGGCCACCGCGGAGTCCGGCCCGGAACCCATACTCACACTGTCGGCCTATCGGCGCTTTGCCGAAGGTATATTGTTCGGCGTGAACGCCGTGGTGGCAGGGGCCGGTTCCGGCAGCCGCCTGCGAACCGGCGACGCGGCTGAATTGGAATTCAATATTTAAGCCGAACCGGTTCGGCTTAAAGCGGACGCTATCGGGTTACCGTCGCAATCACGTGGCCAGCGTGCGGCCAAAATGCTTTTCAAGCCGGCGTTGTACATGTTCCAGGCACAGGCTGAGCATCCAGTAAATGAAGGCGGCCGCCAGGTACAAGGGCAGCGGCTGAAAAGTCGTTGCAATGACATCTTTCGTGGCGAGCAGCAACTCGGTCACCGTAATGACCGACACCAGCGACGTGTCCTTGATGAGGCTGATCAAGGTATTGCTCATGGACGGAACGGCCAGCCGCAATGCCTGCGGCATCACCACGTAGTACAGGTTCTGCCTGTAGTTCAGGCCCAGGCTGTAGCCCGCCGACCACTGGCCGCGCGAAATACCCAGAATGGCGCCCCGCAGGCTCTCGGAGATGTACGCGCCCGCATTCAGGCTCAGCGCCAGGATACCCGCGGTCAGCGGTTCGAAAGAAATGCCGATGCTGGGCAGGCCATAATAAATGATGAACACCTGCACCAGCAAAGGCGTGCCGCGCATCATGCTGACATACAGCGCAGCCGGCACGCTGCACCAGCGGCTGGGGACGATGCGCGCCACCGCCAGCACGAAACCTACCAACAACCCGCCGAACATGGCCGCAAAGGCGAAGATCAACGTATAACCCGTGCCCTTCAGCAGTATCGGGGCGGCCAGGGCCAATAGTTCGACGAGGTTCATGACTTATTGGGGCGCCTGGACCTTGCTGACGTCGATACCAAACCACTTGTTGGATATCTTGGCGAATGAGCCATCGGCAAACGAGTCCTGCAGCGCCTTGTCCAGGGCGGCCTTGAACTGCGGATTTTCCTTCCTGAAAGGTATGCCGTTGAACTTGGGCTCGCCTACGATGGCCCCGCCCTTGATCGGAATGTTGGACGTCTTGACCAGGTAGGCAGTCATCAATTGATCGTTAAGGGCTGCATCGACGCGTCTGTTGACCAGGTCAGACAGGTATTCCGGCGCGCCCGGATAGCTTTTGACCTCCACGCCTTCCTGCGCTTTGGCCAGGGCTTCGTAGTTGCTGCCCTGCGAGACACCCAGCCGCTTGCCTTTGAGGTCGGCAAAACTCTTGTAGCCGCTGTCGTCGTTCTTGCGCAGGATCAGTTGAGGACTGGAGGCCACGTAGGGGACGGAGAAATCAAATGTTTTTTGGCGTTCGGGAGTGATACCGACCTGATTCAGGATCACGTCGAACTTGCCCGAGCTCAGGCCGGCCAGGATGGCGCTCCATTCAGTTTTGACGAATTGCACTTTTACACCCAGCTTGTCGGCGAGCAGTTCGGATACTTCTATATCGAAGCCGTCGAGCTCGCCGGTTTTGGCATCGACAAAATTAAAGGGTGGATAGGTGCCTTCGACACCCACGATCAAGGTGCCGCGCTCTTTGACTGTATCGAGCAAGTCGGCAGCATGGGCGCCGCTGGCAGCCAGGACCGACATAGCGGCGACACCGGCGGCCAGCAGGCCGCCTACAAAACGGGATAGCTTCATTTCTGTTCTGCCTAAGTTCGGGAAAACTTCATGCTAACAAGCTTTTATTCGACTTATAACTACTGGATTATTACTTATACATCACCAGAAGTAATAATGCGATAACCACAAGAATGATTTCGTTATAAAAATGAAGGCCTTAGTACAAGCTCAGTTGGCGCGGCTCCGGAAGCTGGTTCTCTGTGGCGACCTGAGCCCCCGCAAGCAAGCCGCCCGCACGCACACCCAGCAGGCGTATTTTGTGATCCAGCGTGATGCGCCTGAGGCACTGCCTGGCGGCGCGATGTATCGCGGCCGCGTCAGAGGTATAGGCGGGCAGCGTCAGGTCGCGCGTTACCGTGCGAAAGTCATCGAACCGCAATTTGATGCCAATAGTGCGCGCCACATAGCCTTTGCGCAACAGGTCGGATTCAAGCTGGGTGCACAAGCGAAGAAAGATTTCGGACAGCGCAGCGCGATCGCGCTGTACATGCAGATCGCGCTCGAAGGTGGTTTCGCGGCTGATGGACTTGGGTTCGGAATGGGTCACCACGCGGCGATCGTCGATGCCATGCGCCACGTTCATGAGCCAGCGTGTATAGGTCAGGCCAAAATGATTCTGCAGCAGGTCGGCCGGGGCCTGTGCCAGGTCGGCGATGCTGTGTATCCCTATGGCGGCCAGTTTGATATTGGCTTTGGGGCCTATGCCATTTACTTTGGCGACGGGCAGCGGCCAGATCCTGCGCTGAAGGTCGCCGGGACCAATAATAGTAAGCCCATTGGGCTTGTCCAGGTCCGACGCAATTTTGGATAAGAGCTTGTTCGGTGAAATCCCGATGGAGCACGACAAGCCGGTGGCCTGGGCCACGGCCGCCTTGATGCGCTGTGCCAAGGCGAGCGTATCCTCGGGATGGTCGGTGAGGTCGATGTAGATCTCGTCTATGCCCCTATCTTCGATACAAGGCGCCACCTGGGCGACCGCCCCCTTGAACAGGCGCGAGTACTTCCTGTAAGCCGCGAAGTCGACAGGCAGCAAAATGGCATCGGGAGCGAGCTGGGCCGCTTTCATTGTCCCCATGGCCGAAAACACGCCAAGCGCCCGTGCTTCGTAGGTTGATGTCGTAATGACACCCCGGCCGACATAGCCCCGCAAGCGCGAGAAGAGGCGGGTGCCGTCCGGCAAGCTGCGGGGCTGGGCATTGTCGCCTCCGCCTATGACCACCGGCAAGCCGCGCAGCTCGGGGTAACGCAAAAGCTCCACCGATGCGTAAAAGGCATCCATATCGAGATGCGCGATCCGGCGTTCGGGGGGCGGAGCTGATGGTTCTGGAGCCATGGCGTAGCGTAGCTGTACAAAGACACAGTAATTATAAGCTTCCGGGGCCCGCACAAAATTGGTGCGACGCACAACAGATCGCCCGACGGCGGTGCGGCACATTGAATCCCTCGCCGGATTTATTAGGCCGAAAGCAGCGGCGACCTGCCAGATGGGCCGAAAATAGTTTTGGCACGGCATTTGCGTAAGCCATGGGGCGACTTCCCAATGGACTACCAATGAAATCTACCGACAAGCCCGCTATTGTTCCTGTCCCCTCCGCCAGCAATGGCCCGACTGCGCCAGCCAACGCCCAACGGCGGACATGGCTGGGCAATAGCGCCCGGGCCGCCGCAGGCCTGGGGCTGATGTCGCTGGTCGACCCGTTGCTGCGGGCGGGGGCATGGGCAGCAGGCTCCGATGCTCCGGAAAAAGCCGAGGTGAAGATCGGATTCATTCCTCTCACCGATTGCGCCTCAGTCGTCATGGCATCGGTGATGGGCTTCGACAAAAAGCACGGCGTCACCATCGTTCCCACCAAAGAAGCATCATGGGCGGGCGTCAGGGAAAAGCTCTCCAACGGCGACCTGGATTTCGCCCACGTTCTATATGGAATGATTTATGGGATGCAATTGGGAATTGCCGGCGGCAGGCAAGACATGGCCGTGCTGATGAACTTGAACCAGAATGGCCAGGGCATCACCCTGTCAAATCAATTGCGCGAAGCCGGCGTCGTCGATGGCGAATCATTGCAGAAGAAAATCGCCGGCGATCCGCGCCAGTACACCTTTGCCCATACTTTCCCGACCGGCACCCATGCCATGTGGCTTTATTACTGGCTGGCCAGCTACGGCATCGATCCGCTGGCGGCCCGCATTGTCACCGTTCCCCCTCCACAGATGGTTGCCAATATGCGCATAGGCAACGTCGACGGTTTCTGCGTGGGCGAACCCTGGAATGCCCGGGCCATCATCGACAAACTCGGCTTCAGCGCGGCAACGTCGCAGGAAATCTGGGCCGACCATCCTGAAAAAGTGCTGGGCGCGAGGCGCGATTTTGTGGACCAACACCCGAATACCGCACGCGCCGTCACGGCCGCCATTCTCGAAGCCGGCCGATGGATAGACAGCTCGCCGGCCAACGTGCGCAAGACAGCGCAAACCATAGCGGCCAAATCCTATGTCAACACCAACGTGGACACCATCGTGGACCGCATGCTGGGCCAATATGAAAACGGCCTGGGAAAATCATGGGCCGACAAGCACGCCATGCGCTTCTACGCTGACGGCGCCGCGAACTTCCCCTACCTGAGCGACGGCATGTGGTTCCTGACCCAGCAAAAGCGCTGGGGCCTGGCCAAGTCCCACCCCGACTATCTTGCGGTGGCGGGCAAAGTCAATCGCATCGACATCTACAAGCAAGCCGCCCAGGCCGCCGGCACGGGTCTTCCGGGCAGCGAAACGCGATCCAGCACGTTGCTCGACGGCGTGGTGTGGGACGGAAGCGATCCAGCCGGCTACGCGGACAGCTTCAAAATCAAAGCGCCTTGAAAGGAATACTCATGAACACTATGGCAGCACGTTTCACGGCACTGATGCGCAGGGACAACCGGCGTGAGCAGGCAGAACGCTTCGCCGGCGCCATCGCGGGTCCGGCAGCAGGTTTTGCCTTGCTGCTGCTGGTCTGGAAGATTATTTCGCTGAAAATCATCGAGATCCCGGGACCGGAACCGACCCTGCTGGCGGCCGTGGAACTGTTCAGCGACCCCTTCTACGATAACGGACCCAACGACGTGGGCATAGGCTGGAACATCCTGGCATCGCTGGG
>JAKFDW010000202.1:0-15834 GCA_036675955.1 Orrella sp.
TCCACATTCAACAGTCCGCCATAGCCGGTGTCGCCATCGCAAACAATCGGCGTCGAGGTCGCGCCGCAAAATGCCGCGACCCGGTTGACCATATCGGTATAGGTGGCGAGTCCCGCGTCGGGCAGACCCAGGTAGGATGCGACCGTGCCGTACCCCGTCATGTAAAGACAGTCGAAACCGAGCTGGTCCGCGACCTTTAAAGAGATCATGTCGAATATGCCGGGTGCTACAACCAGCTTCTTTTGCGAAAAAAGTTGGCTCAAGGTTTTAGGGTTTCCAGCCATGCCAATGCATCCTTGTAAGTTAGTCATCATGTAAAAAACCTGCGGCCATGTATGCCCATGGCCGCGCCAATCTATCGCGCTCCTGGAACTCATCGATCTGTGGCGTCAGGTTCAGCGTCTGTGCGATCTCGTCCTGGCCCAGGAGCAGGGCTTGCCGCTGCACATCAAGCAGATCAAAATGCATTTCGCCAGTCTGGTCGGTGCCCACGGTACAGGCACGCAGATCTATGCTGAACACGGCGCCAGACGAAGCCGCGGCCGCCAGGCGCTGGACGTCGCCGCGTCCCAGCGCGATGGGCAGCAAACCATTCTGCAGACAGTTGCTGAAAAAGATATCGCCAAAGCTTGGAGCAATAATGCAGCGGATGCCGAACTCTTCAAGAGCCCATACCGCCATCTCGCGGGAACTGCCGCAACCGAAGTTGTCGCCCGCAATCAGAATCGCGGCATGCCGGAAAGGCTCGGTATTGAGCACGAATTCGCTGTTCTCGGTGCCATCCGCCAGGTAGCGCCGCCCCTCGAAGACCCAGGGAGCAAACTCGCCCCTGCGCAGTTGGGCAATGCGCTCGATGCGGATGATCTGGTCAGTATCGATGTTGTCTTGCATCATGACGGCGGCAACGCCCTGGCATGTCGTGAATGCTTTCATGATTGCAGCTCCATCATTTCGGGCGATGCGATGGTTCCCACGATCGCGGTGGCGGCAGCCACGACAGGACTGGCCAGGTGGGTCATGGAACCCGGGCCTTGCCGCCCCACGAAGTTGCGGTTCGACGTCGACAGGCAGCGGTGTCCGGCGGGCACCATGTCGCCATTGGCGCCCACGCACATCGAGCAGCCGGGCTCACGCCATTCGAAACCGGCCTCCATGAAGATTCGATGCAAGCCTTCGCGTTCGGCCTGACTTTTGACTTGCGATGATCCGGGCACGACCCAGGCGGTAAGGCCCGCGGCAATGCGGCGCCCCCTGACCACGGATGCCGCCGCCCGCAAGTCCGAGATACGGCTGTTCGTACAAGAGCCTATGAAGACGTGGTCTATCTTGACCTCGTCGATCCGCTGGCCGGGCTGCAGACCCATATAGTCGAGCGCGTTCATCATACTCAAACGCTGTTTGGCATCGGGCACCATGGCAGGATCGGGAACCATGCCGTCGATAGCGACCACCTGTTCCGGGCTCGTCCCCCAGGTAACTTGCGGCCTGATCTGGCTGATGTCGATCTCCTCTTCCCTATCGAAGCAAGCCGAGGCCCCGGACGGCAAGGTTTTCCAGTACGCCACCGCCCGGTCGAACTCACTGCCGGCGGGCGCGAATTCACGGCCCTTCACATAAGAGAACGTAATCTCATCGGGCGCAATCATGCCGACCTTGGCGCCCAGTTCAATGGAAAGATTGCAAAGCGTCATGCGTGCTTCCATATCGAGCGCGCTGATGGCCGCACCGGCATACTCGACGGCGTAGCCGGTGCCTGCCGATGCACCCAGGACGCCGATCAAATGAAGAATCATGTCCTTGGCAGTGATGGACGGTTCGGGCGTTCCCCTAAAGTTGATGCGCATGGTCTTGGGCCGTACCTGCCGTATCGTCTGCGTAGCCAGCACATGCACCAGCTCGGATGATCCTATACCCCATGAAATAGCGCCGAACGCCCCATGCGTGCACGTGTGGCTGTCCCCGCACACAATGGAGAGTCCCGGAAGCGTCAGCCCCAGCTCCGGACCGATAACGTGCACAATACCCTGAGTGCCCTCGTCCATATCGAAAATCCGGATGCCTTTCTCTGCCGTCTGAGCCCGCAAGGCATTGACCATTGCCGTACTCCACGGCGCGTCGCCTGCCTTTCGTCCCGGCCGGGTCGAGCTGACGTGATCGACGGTTGCGAAGGTAAGCTCCGGGTTGCGTACGGTCGCGTGCCGGCGTTCCAGCGCCTTGATGGCCTCGACCCCGGTAAGCTCGTGCATCAAGTGACGGTCGACATGCAGCAGGCTGATGCCTCCCGGAAGCACTGCAATCTCATGGGCATCCCACACTTTATCGAATAGCGTATTGGACATTGCGTTTTCCCAATAGATTAGTTGCCGCGCCGCAAACGGCGATCCCATTGCAGCAGCCCGATACTGACCGCCGTTGCGAACAGGAAAAGCATCAGCGCAAGCGCCATGATGGTAGGAGGATTATTCCGGTCTATGGCCAGCATCAGCAGGTGGCCGATGCCGCGCTGCGATGCAAACATCTCGCCCAGCAGCGTGCCCAGCAGGGTCAAGGAAAAGCCTATCCGCAAGCCGGCGACGATTTCCGGCACTGCGGCCGGTATCAGCACATGCCAGGCCCCCTGCCACGGAGTGAGACGATGCGCATGGATGCAGCGCATATAGACGGGGCGAATATTGCGCACCGCCGTCATCGTGAATATGACGATGGGAATAATGCCGTGTATGACGCCAAACGCAATCTTTGCCGAAATGCCCAGGCCGAATATCAGAAGGATGATGGGATACAGGGAAATCTTCGGTATGGAGTACAGTGCGATCAATATCGGCTCCATCACATCGCCGGCAAGCCGCCGCGCACCTAGGACCAGACCCAATGCAATCCCGCCCACCACAGCGAGCAGCAAGGCGGAAAAAAACGCCTTGCTGGTCTCCGCGAGATGCGCGCCGAAATCGGGATTGCTGAATTCATGCCCCAGCTGGACAACGGTACGCCAGGGACTGGGCAAGACCTCGACGCCCAGCATCATGCTGGCAAGCTCCCATAACAGCAGCATGCCGCCGACCAGCAAAACACTATCGATCAGGGGCGCCCGCCCGGGATTGCTTCGGCTTATCAGTTGACCCGCTGTGCGCTCGCTCATACAAGCTCCTTGAGCACCCGGCGTTGATACAGCCGCTGTTCGACCGCATGCAACACAAGATTTATGAATCCGATAAACGTAAGCAGCAGGAACATAAGTCCATACATCGTCTGGTTATCGAAGTTGTTATAGGCGAACGCGATCTGATACCCGAAGCCCGCACCCGAAAGCAGAAACTCGCCGCCTATGATCGCTATGAACGAGTAGACGATGGCCAGCTTGATACCCGTAAAGACGAAAGGCAGGCTGGCAGGAAGGGTAATAAGGAGAACCTCCTGTGTCCTGCCCATATGCAGCATCCTGGCCGTGCGCATCAAGACTTGGGGCACACGCTCCAGCCCATTAAGCGTGTTCACAGCCATGGCCACGATGGCGAACAAAAACCCCAGCACGATCAATGGCCACCTGTTCAGTCCGAACAGCACAATAAGCATGGGATAGAAAACAAAGATGGGCACCGCGTAATACGACATAAGCAAAGGATCCAGCACGCGTCGCAAACGCGGCAGCTTGAACAGCACAAGGCCGAACAGAAAGCCCACCGATGTCGCAAGCACGATAGACACGGCCGCCGACGATAAGGTCAACAGCATGTCCGCCTGATAGGTTCCGTCCCGAAGCAGCCGCCATGCACTCAGTGCCATTTCCGACGGGGGAATGAAAGACACCGGATCTATCCACCCCAGCCTGCTGGCGACTTCAAGCAAGGCAACGCTGAAAACAATGACAAGGCACCGCAGCAGCACCACGCGGTACCTGAACGGCATGCCGGCGCCCGGCCGCCCCGATATGGAACTGGGAATCGTTGCGCTGGCCATGATTAAACCCCCAACGCCTTGAGCGACTCGGTGCGCAATAAGCCCCACACCTTGGACTGCAGGGCGCCGTAATGCGGGTCCATCGCTGTTTCGCTTCCGCGCTCGCGACTCCAGCCCGTTTCTACAATGTCGATGAACGTGCCCGGACGCGCCGACATGATCCCGACACGGTCCGACAGCATGACGGCCTCGTCTATGGAGTGGGTGATCAGCATCACGGTCGAGTCGGTCTCGCGCCATAGCTTCAGCATTTCCTCCCCCATTAATAGTCGCGTCTGCTGATCAAGCGCGCCAAAAGGCTCATCGAGCAACATAAGACGGGGCCGCAGGACCATTGCGCGCGCTATGCAGACCCGCTGCCGCATGCCGCCCGACAACTGCGCCGGATAGCCCCTGGCAAAGCCCGCGAGTCCCATGAACGCCAAGGCATGGTCGACACGCTCTCTGACTTCGTTCTCGGGTAAACCATTGCGGCGAGCTCCGAACGCCGCATTGTCGAAAACAGACAGCCACGGGAAGCTGGCATCTTCTTGAAATACGACAGCGACGCCGTCCGGCACCTGGCCCCTGACCTCTTTGTCTTCGAAGAAGACACTGCCTTCAGTGGGTGGACTCAAACCGGCAACCAGGTCCAATAATGTGGACTTCCCGCAGCCAGAGGGCCCTACAACGGAAAAGAACTCCCCTTGCCGCAAATCGAACGACACAGGACCCAGGGCATGCAGCGGCAGTCCTCCGTCGCGCGCCGCAAACACCTTCGTCGCCCCGTTGATGGCTACATGCGCTTTGCGGTCGGCCTCGCTGCCGGGAAACTCCCTGATCATATCGAGCTGGCTTGCCATTCCGACGCCGCCCTATTTGCTGCGTTGATCTGCGGGCAACAGACTTTCGTCGACAATTGCACTCCAATCGAAGGGACCCTCCTCGATTGCCTTGACCAGGATCAGCCCCTTCAGCATCGCGTTCATGCCTTCGTAGTCCAGGCGGCCCGGGCTCCAGTAAACCCCTTTTGACGCCATGATGTCGTTGATGGCAAGCTTGGCGATCTTGGGATCGATTTTGTAGTGCTTGGCCAGAATGTCGCCGGACTCTTCCGGGTTCTTGAGCAGATAATCGACGCCTTTGCGGCGCCCTTCGATAATGGCTTTGATGGTGTCCGGATTTTTCTTGAGGTAATCGCTGCGCACGATACCCACGGTTTGAGTGAGCCTGGGAATTTCGTCGCCCGACTTGAAAACGACTTTGATGTTTTCCGCTTCACGGCTCAGAATAGGCTCCGTCATATAGATAACGTCGACTGCTCCTTCACGCAAGGCGGTATACGCTGAACTGAGGCTGCCCACTGCCTTGCGGTCCACATCGGCCAGAATGCCCCGGTTGCTCAGCGCTATCGTCGATACCATGTCGGTAACCGACTTGGGACTGCTGTAGCCCAGTTTCTTGCCTTTCAGGTCCATGATTGTGTTCAATGGGGAATCCTTCTTGGCCACCCAGACGTTATCGGCCAGACTGAGGACTCCGCCATGCACGATCGTAAGCTCGACGCCCTGCTTGATAGCCGCGATGGCTGCCGAAAGCGCAACCTCGCCATAAGGAATATCGGAGGCGAGCGCATTGCGAACGGTGGTCCCGCCGCCTTGCGAGGTAATGAATCCCGTAACATCGATCCCGGCCTCTTTGAAAAAGCCTTTTTCCTGGGCGACGGCAAATGGAGTTCCGTACATGCCATCGGCCCAATGCGTAACAGTCAGATTGGTTGCGGATGCCGATGAACAGGCGAAAATGATAGGTAGAACCAGGCCGTACGCTACTTTGGCCAATGCAGGCTTGAGATCCATTTTTTGTCTCCTGAATAGGTATAGTAATTTTGTCCTACACTTTTAGATTAAAGTATATCCCTACATTTGTCACGGAAATTTCCCATCAATGAACACCGCCAAAAGAAGTAAAGAAACATCCGCAGACGACGGTGTATTACGCAGCGGCGATATGGTCGAACGGATTGCGGCGACCCTCAAGGAGCAAATACTCGAAGGCACGCTGGCGCCTGGGCAACGCCTTATTTCCCGCGACCTCATAGAGGAACTGGGGGTCAGCCGCGGGCCGCTGCGCGAAGCGTTCCGGCGGCTTGCGGAGGATCGGCTCGTCCAGATCATCCCGAATCGCGGCGCACTCGTGCGCCGTCTATCGCATGACGAAATAATTAATTTGTTTCAGATTCGCGAGGCACTCGAGGGACAGGCAGCCCGTCTGGCTGCGCAACGCATCGACGAAGGCAACAATCGAAAATTCTTCCAAGCTATCGTGGATATGGGTGCCTTGCATAAAGAGAGACAGGAAATCCACCCTTTCATCGTGCATAACCGGGAATTCCATCAAGCTATCGTGAAACTCAGCGGGAACCCCGAATTGGGCGAGCTGATCGACCGGTATCAGTTGGCGGTGTTCATGTCGTTGTTGCGCCAGGTCGTCGGCGCCGACCAGTTAATCGTCGATTCGATTTCGCAGCACGAGGCAATAGCAAAGGCAATTCTTCAAGGCGATCCCGACGCGGCATACACGGCGATGCAAAAACACCTTTGGCATTCGGCTCACACCATGCTCAAACGCGCAGAACTCAAAATGACCGGCACCTCGCGCAAGCGCTTGTAGAATGAACGCGATGCCAACAGAAACTTGCCGGGAACACTGATGCGCCGCCTAATGCTTCTTCGCCATGCCAAAGCCGACAGACCGGTCGGCGTCAACGATCACGAACGCCCGCTTGCGGCACGCGGGCTGCGGCAAAGCAAAGAGATGGGAAGATACCTGGCCAAGCAAGGACTGGCGCCCAACCTTGCCATCGTTTCGACGGCAAAGCGTACTCAGGATACATGGCGGCTGGTAAGCGCCGCCCTTGGTTCAGAAGTCGCTCTACGCAGCGAGCCACGCATTTATGAAGCCACCTCGGACGACATTCTTCAAGTCATCACGGAAACCGATCCGCGCGTGAAAGTATTGCTGCTAGTGGGCCATAACCCGGGGTTCGAACGCCTGGCGACAGGTCTGGCTGGAGCGGGCCGCGCCACGGCATTATCCCGGCTCGAACGCGAGTATCCAACTGCGGCGCTCGCAGTCCTCGATTTTGCCGTGGACAGCTGGGCAGAGATTTCGGTGGGCGGCGGCTACCTGGAGCGGTTCGAAACGCTCGCATCCATCAGCAGCTGATCATGCCTTCTTACCCATAGCTGACGAGTTGACCTGCCGGCAATGTGTCCACCACTTCCGGTTCGGGATCGACGATCCGGTCACCTTGCGCATCCCGGATGCGCGTCACCAGTCCCATACGGTTCATCAACGCAATAAAAGGCGTCGGATCCAGCTCTTCCACATTGGCCATCTCGCCTATGTCCCAGGTTCCGTTGGCGATCAACATGGCCGCCGCCACGGCTGGCACCCCGGCGGTATAGGAAATGGCCTGGCTGCCCACTTCCTGGAAGCTGGTCTCGTGATCGCAGACGTTGTAGATCAGGACTTCCCGCGGCTGCCCGTCCTTGTAGCCCTTGATCAGGTCACCAATGCAGGTCTTGCCGGTGTAATCGGGCGCCAGGGACGCCGGGTCCGGCAACACGGCCTTGACGACTTCCAGCGGTACGATTTCCTGGCCGCGCGCGGTGCGCACGGGCTGCTCGGATAGAAGGCCCAGGTTCTTCAAGACGTTGAAGACGTTGATGTAATGCTCGCTGAAACCCATCCAGAAACGGATATTGGGCACGCCCAGGTTTTTCGACATGGAATGGAGTTCGTCATGCCCCGTCAGGTAGGTGGTGCTCAGGCCCGTCACCGGCATGTCCCAGTCCTTGCGGTGTTCGAACATTGCATTGGCCTTCCACGCATTGTCTTCCCACGACCAGGCGGTCGACACGAACTCGCGGAAATTGATTTCCGGATCGAAGTTGGTTGCAAAGTAGCGTCCATGGCTGCCGGCATTGATGTCGATGATGTCGATCGATTCGACGCTGTCGAAGTGGGTGTCCATCGCATAACGCGCATACGCATTGACCACGCCCGGATCAAAGCCCACGCCCAGCACGGCCGTCACCCTGGCATCCTTGCAGGCCTGGCGCCGCTTCCATTCATAATTGCCGTACCAGGGCGGGGCCTCGCACACCTTGTCGGGGTCCTCGTGGATGGCGGTGTCCAGGTAGGCCGCACCGGTATCGATGCACGCCGCGAGCACCGACATATTGAGAAAAGGCGAGCCCACATTGATGACGATCTGGCTGCGTGTGGCCCGGATCAGGAACTTGGTTGCCTCGATGTCCATGGCGTCGAGCGCATGGGCTTGCAGAGTTCTTGCACGCTGCAAGCTGCCCTTTTCATGAATCGAGTCTATGATGGCCTGGCACTTGGCGAGCGTACGCGAAGCGATGTGTATATCGCCGAGCGCCGCATTGTTCTGGGCGCATTTGTGCGCAACCACGCGAGCCACCCCGCCTCCACCAATAATTAGAACATTGCGCTTCATTAGCTTATCTCTCTATCACTCAAGATTGGACATCCGTTGTCAGGACAGGCTGCTGACAAAGTCATCAAAGAAAAACTGGCGTACTACCCGCACATTGCCGTCGGTCTCCTTGACGGCAATGGCCGGCATGTGGATTCCGTTGAACCAGTTCTTCTTCACCATGGTGTAGCCGCCGGCATCGCGAATCGAGATGCGATCGCCCACGCGCAGCGATTGTTCAAAACGAGCTTCCCCGAAAATATCGCCTGCCAAGCAGGTTTTGCCGCAAATCTGGTAAGTGTGATCACCCCGGCCATCGCCTATGGGCGCCGTCTCCCGGTAAATCAACAAGTCCAGCATATGCGCTTCGGTGGAACTGTCCACCACCGCCAGGTTCTTGCCCCTGAAGCCGACGTCCAGCACGCTGACTTCCAGCGTAGTGGTATGGCGCACGGTGGCTTCGCCAGGTTCGAGGTAGACCTGCACGCCGTAGGTCTGCGCAAAGCGGCGCAGGCGCGCACAAAAGGCATCCACAGCATAGCCGGGCTCTGTGAAGCTGATGCCGCCGCCCAGACTGACCCATTTCAGTTTATGCAAAATCTCGCCATAGCGCTGCTCAACCTCGGCCAGCAACTCATCGAAGCGCTCGAAATCCCTGTTCTCGCAATTGTTGTGAATCATCACGCCATCGAGGTCTTCGATGATCGACAAAATGCGGGCCGGGTCGGATTCGCCCAGTCGGCTGAATGTACGGGCCGGATCGGCCAAGTCGAAGCTTGCGCAGCTGACGCCCGGATTCAGGCGCAAACCCTTGGGCTTGTCGCCGGCCAGAGCCGCAAATCGCTGAAACTGGCTGATGGAATTGAAGATGATCTTGTCGCTATGGGCCAGGACCTCCTCGATTTCATGGTCGGCGAACGCCACGCTGTAAGCGTGCGTTTCGCCACCAAACTTCTGGTGGCCCAACTTGACTTCGTACAGGGATGACGACGTAGTGCCGTCCATGTACTGCCGCATCAGGTCGAACACGGACCAGGTTGCGAAGCACTTCAGCGCAAGCAGCACTTTGGCGCCCGAGCTTTTTCGCACGTGGTCGATGATCTGCAGGTTGCGCAGCAAGGCTGTCTTGTCGATCAGATAATAAGGAGTTGAAATCATGTGGAGCGTTCAGCCGTTTGCGGCCCAGCCGTTTGCGGCCCAACCGGTTTGCGGCCGCGCTTTTTGTGCGCGCCCGATTTGTCGCCGTGGTGATCGATAATCACCGGCGGATGATTGGGAAAGGTGGCCACCAATTCCAATTGGCCGCCTATGCTCTCGACATAATGGCGCAAGGTCGACAACAGCATGTCGCTGCGCTTTTCCAGCCGCGAGATCGTATCCTGGCCAACGCCCAGGGCTGCGGCCATATCTTCCTGGGTCTGGCCACTGCGCTTGCGCAGCTCTTTCAGTGTGGTCAAGGCCATGGCGCCTGCCCCGATCGGCACGTCGCGATCACCGGAAACTACAGACTCCAGGTCGTGTTTTTTTGCCATGTCGATAGCTCGTTCCATTGGAAGTGAGCATTAAATTATGGCTTAAAAAGCATATGCAGTCAAATCCATATCCATAGCTGCCGCCCAAGAATAAAACACCCCGACGGCTGGATTAGCTATCCAGTCTTCGAGGTGTCGTGCGTAATCATTGCAGCAGCCCGGCCATGCGGGCCAGGCGTGTTACTTGGCAGCGCCGCCTGCGCCGCCGTCATCGATCCGATTGATCTTCGTGCCCTCCAGCGACACGCCCGCCATCAGGCCCGCGTTCGTCATTACAAATCCGACCACCGGTTCGCGCATGGTTCTCGAGTCGAAGGCGCCGGTGGCGCTCAGGTTGGCGACGGCGACGGTTGCGTCAACGCCTGCAGTCCATCCCTTGCTGCGCTGGAACTGATCAAGCGCTTCCTGCGTCTTGAACACCAGGATAATGGCCTTGGACTGTGCCCCGGCTTGCAGACCGAAGGATCCGCTGGACGTGCTGTAGTAGCCCTTGTTCTCACCGCCTACTCTTAGCACCCCATCGCCATGCTGCGCGCCCAATACCAGGCTGGCACCGAGTACCCTTGGGAAGATAAGGACGCCTTTGGCTTGCGACACGAGTTCACGCGAGTGTGGCGCAACTTCGTAGAGGCGTTTCAACGCGGCGTCAGCCCGCGTGTTTATATCGTCCCTTTTTTCCACACCGGTCTGTTGCTCGCGAGGAAGGGTTGTGGTGCATGCTGTAGTAGCCAGCGCGGCCACGGCAACGGTCACGGCAACGAAGACTCTGCGGGGCGTTACGGTCGTTTTTCTTTTCATGGTTCGTTCTCCTGGTACGGACGTGATGTTCACAATTCCACTTGAGTTTTACAGCAAGTAGCGTTCCCGCACATTACAGATTGTCAGCGACCGGCTGAAAGGCGATGACAGCCATGCCTACAAGTGCGATCGCGGCGCCTGCTATGTCCCATCGGGTCAGGGAAACACCATCCACGAATCGGAGCCATAACAGTGCCACGGCTATATACATCCCGCCGTATGCGGCATAAGTGCGGCCCGCAGCGGTCGGGTGCAGGGTGAGCAGCCACGCGAACAATGCCAAAGAAACTGCGGCGGGCAGCAAAAGCAACACACTCTTTCCCTGCCTGAGCACGAGCCAGGGCAAATAACAGCCGATGATTTCAGCTAACGCCGTTACGGCGAATAATAGACTGAAGCGCAGAATTTCCACGACAACCCTTATGCAGTGCTGCTTTATTACAAGAATCAAGATCGCGCGCGAGCCTGGCCCGGGCGCTTATTGTTCCGCCTTCTCGTGGTCCATCGCACGGGCCGCGAGGCGTGCCGCCTCGGCCGCCGCACCCTTGCGCTCACTGTATCGATCAGTCAGGTAATCGCTGCGGTCCCGCACCAGTAATGTGAACTTGATCAATTCCTCCATAACGTCCACGACGCGATCGTAGTAGGACGATGGCTTCATTCGCCCCTGCTCGTCGAATTCTTCAAAGGCTTTTGCAACCGACGACTGATTGGGAATGGTCACCATCCGCATCCACCGGCCCAGTACTCGCAGAGCATTGACTGCGTTGAAGGACTGGGAACCGCCGCTGACCTGCATCACGGCCAGGGTACGTCCCTGGGTCGGACGCAAGCTTCCCACTTCCAGAGGCAGCCAATCAATTTGGCTCTTGAACACGCCCGTCAAGGTGCCATGCCGTTCAGGACTACACCATACCTGCCCTTCGGACCAGTTCGACAATGCGCGCAGCTCGGCCACTTTAGGGTGGTCTGCGGGAACGCTGTCGGGCAGCGGCAAGCCTCGCGGGTCGAAGATCCTGGTTTCCGCCCCAAGGCGTGTCAGGATGCGCGCGGCTTCTTCAGTAAGAAACCGGCTGTACGAGCGTTCACGCAATGATCCATACAACAACAGAATGCGCGGCGGATGCAGTGCGCCGCTCTGCAGGGAAAGTTTTTCATGGGTAGGCGTATCCAGTAACAACTCGTCGGCCATGGGCAAGGTCAGGTCGTCCGGTGGAAAATATACATTCATCAAAATTCCCGTGCTAGATGAGAACCGGGCCGAGACAAACGGCTCAACCAGGCTGCCAACCAGAAACTGGCGGCAAGAAATAAAGAACAGACGACAATGGCACTGAGGACACCGTCATAAGACGCCGTGGCCGTCCAAAGCAAGGCGGCGCCCAGCGGCGCGGCAGCGCGTGCGAGCGTCATTGGCACCGTCAACAGGCCGTTGATGGCTCCATAAGCATGCCGGGTCAGCATCTCGGGCACGACCAGGCCACGAACAATAGTGAAGACCCCGTTGGCCGCTCCATAGGTGACGCAGATGATCGCAACCGGCCAGAATGCGGGCTGCACCCACGCCAGCGCCGCGAACGTAACGGGAAATGTGGCCGTGACCAGCGAACCGATAACACGCATCGAGACCTTTGCCGCGAACAAACCGATCAGGATGCGACCCGCCACCTGCGCCGGCCCGATCAGGGCAATGGCCTGCACCACCACAACGGTTTCAATACCCCGCTCGATCAGCATGGGGTACATGTGGAAGGTAAAGGCGGAGAACATCGCGGCATAGGCAGTGAACGACAGGAACAGCGCCCAGAAAACAGGACGACGCAACGTCGACCGCACCGCGAGCCTGTCGGCAACAAGCTGTTGTCCGGCGCTGGCGTGTTCCGTCGACACGACATCCAGCCCGGGCCGGATAAACAGCAGATACATGCTTGCGCATACGACGATATTCACGATGCCCAGCACCACCAGCGCATCTCGCCAGCCCCAGCGATCCAGCAGCAGTTGCACCAGCGGGATGAAAACAGTGCTGGCAAAGCCGCCCCAAAGCGTAAGCGCGGTAATGGCTCGACGTGAGTGCAACGGCCCCACACGACGAGCCAGCACCGCGAAGGCGGGCTCATAAAGCGTCGCGGCTTGCAAGGCGCCAATACCCGCAGTGAGTATGTAAAAAGCCAATATCGTATTGACCTGCGACCACAGAATAAGCAATACACCTGCGCCGATCGATGACAGCCCCATCAGCCATCGGCCGTATCCACGGTCGATGGCAACGCCGACCGGATAGGCCGCCAGGGCAGCCAGAATGAGACCGATGGTTGCCGCCCCGTAGAGACTGGTCTTGGACCAGCCGAACTCCGCTCCCATGGCTTCGGCGATCAGGGGAAAGCTGTAGTAAAGAGAACCCCAGGAGCACACTTGGGCAACGCCAAGCGCCGAAATGAGCCCGCGCGGATGGTCCGCGGTCAATGTGTCGGTCGTCATTAAAGAATCATAGAACGCATGAGGAATTTGGGGAACCTTCAATATTTCGAGTATTATTGTAATATGGAAATCAAATCTGCCGTCAAAGCGCTCGCCGCCATTGCGCACGAAACCCGCTTGCAGGCCTATCGCTACCTCGTGCAAGCGGGGCCTGCAGGCATGCCCGCGGGCCAGTTGGCCGAGCTTATGAATATAGCGCCATCATCGCTGTCCTTCCATTTGAAAGAACTGGTCAACGCTGATCTTTTATCGTCGCGCCAGGAAGGACGATTCATTTTCTACTCGGCGAGGTTTGATTCCATGTCGGATCTTTTGTCCTTCCTGACCGAAAACTGCTGCGGCGGCAACCCTTGTATCTCCATGCCAGACACCAATCAATCATGAACATTCTTTTCCTTTGCACCGGCAACTCTTGCCGTTCAATTCTGGCTGAAGCCACGTTCAATCACCTGGCCCCAAAGGGCTGGACCGCCATGAGCGCGGGCAGCCACCCTACGGGCCAAGTGCATCCGCGATCCCTGGCGCTATTGGAACGCGAGGGTATTTCAACCGAAGGATATTCCAGCAAGTCATGGGACGAGTTGCCAATAATCCCGGACGTGGTGGTTACTGTGTGCGCCAGTGCCGCCGGCGAAACCTGCCCGGCGTATCTCGGCCCCGTCATACGCACGCACTGGGGCGTTGAGGATCCTGCTCATGCCACGGGCACCGATGCGCAAATCGATGCCGCGTTCCATACTGCATATCGCACCCTTCGCACCCGTATTGAAGCCTTCCTGGCACTGCCATTAAGCGAGTTGAAAGACAGGCCCGCCGACTTGAAAGCGCAGCTGGACCGGATTGGCGCGCTTGTGCCCTGATGCCTTGACGCCAGTTGATCACTACCCAGTTTAATTATTGACTTCCTGTAGCAGGTCGTCGCCCCTTTGCCGTAAAAGAGACTCAACGTGCTTCTCGCGCTACTGATTTTTATTGTCACCATTGTCCTGGTCATTTGGCAGCCGCGCGGCTTGGGCATAGGATGGAGCGCATCGATCGGCGCAGTGCTGGCGCTCATTTCCGGTGTGGTGAGCCTGTCCGACATACCCGTGGTCTGGGATATTGTCTGGAACGCTACCGCGACCTTCGTCGCAATCATCATTATCAGCCTGTTGCTGGATGAGGCCGGCTTTTTCGAATGGACGGCACTGCACGTGGCAAGATGGGGCCGCGGCCGCGGGCGTCTGTTATTCGCCCTGATCGTCTTGCTCGGCGCCGCTGTTTCAGCCTTCTTTGCCAACGACGGCGCTGCGCTGATCCTGACCCCTATCGTCATGGCCATGTTGCTGGCGCTGGGGTTCACCCCAGCGGCTACCCTGGCCTTTGTCATGGCGGCCGGCTTTATTGCCGACACAGGCAGCCTACCGTTCATTGTGTCCAATCTGGTCAATATCGTCTCGGCGGATTTTTTCGATATCGGCTTTGCGCGATACGCCGCCGTCATGGTCCCGGTGAACTTTGTTTCCGTCGCGGCCACCCTGCTTGTGCTCTTGCTGTATTTTCGCAAAGGCATTCCCAAGCGCTATGACGCCAGCCAGCTCAAGCCGCCCGGCTCGGCGATTCGCGATCGTGGCACCTTCCGTGCCGGCTGGATCGTGTTGGGGCTGCTGCTGATCAGCTTTTTTACTCTCGAGGAATTCGGCGTGCCGGTCAGCGCCATCGCGGCACTGGGCGCGGCTGCACTGTTGATCGTTGCAGGACGCGGGCATGTGATCAGCACGCGCAAAGTCATGCGTGAAGCGCCATGGGCCATCGTCGTTTTTTCCCTGGGCATGTATCTGGTGGTCTATGGACTGCGCAATGCCGGGCTTACCGAGACCATGGCCCGCTTGCTGGATTACCTGGCCAGCCATGGTTTGTGGGCCGCCACACTGGGCACCGGAGTGCTGACGGCCCTGCTCTCTTCCATCATGAACAACCTGCCCACCGTCCTGGTGGGCGCCTTGTCGATCGATGCCAGCCAGGCGACGGGCGCAATCAAAGAAGGCATGATTTACGCCAACGTGATCGGCAGCGATCTGGGTCCGAAGATCACCCCCATAGGCAGCCTGGCCACACTTCTTTGGCTGCATGTGCTGGCGCGCAAGGGCATGACGATTTCCTGGGGATACTACTTCCGGGTGGGCATTGTTCTGACTGTACCGGTCCTGCTCGTTACGCTGGCTGCGCTTGTCGTGAGACTGGGTGGTATGTGACCGCCCCGCAGCTTAGTCAGCGCATGACAAAGGGATTGCCTGCAGCGGCGCCGCTGTTAATCCACACCGTTTTCACTTGTAGAAACTCTTTGATGGCATCTATACCGTTTTCCCGCCCCAAGCCGGAATCCTTGTAACCACCGAAGGGGGCCATGAAGCTCACCGCACGGTAGGTGTTTACCCAGACTGTACCCGCCTGCAGTTTTTCCGACATGCGCACGGTTCGCCCGATATCGCTGGTCCACACTGCGGCCGCCAGTCCGAACCGCACATCGTTGGCGATGGCAACCGCTTCAGCCTCGTCGCTGAAGCGGATGATGGAAAGGACGGGGCCGAAAACCTCTTC
>JAKFDW010000203.1:0-12880 GCA_036675955.1 Orrella sp.
TCGGCATCACTGCCGCTGTGGCTGGGGCGCGGCAATCGCGACTTCCTGCTCGGCCATGCTCTTGCGCGGCGCGTGGGCGCGCAGTTGCTGCCCGACAAGGCCTGCCTCGTCACCGATTATGGCCGCATCCTGCTTTCGCATGGCGATGAATACTGCACCGCCGACCCCGGCTATCAGCGTTTTCGCCGTATCGTGCGCAATCCCGCCGTGCAGAAAATTTTCCTGGCGCTAAGCCTTAAAGCACGGCGCGGCATTGCCGACTGGGCCAGGCAACGCAGCACCGCTGCAAATCGTTATAAATCATCGCGCATCATGGACGTCGAGCCTCAGGCCATCGAACAGGCCTTCTTGGAAAGCGATGTCGATACGATGGTGCACGGCCATACCCATAGGCCCGCCACGCACCAGTACATCGTGAACGGCCGGGCGCGCAAGCGCATTGTGCTGCCCGACTGGGACTACGACCACAGCCCGGCTCCCCGGGCGGGCTGGCTGGCGATAGACCGCAACGGCCCCGTACTGCATCAGCAGACCTGAAACCTCACGCCTCGAAATCCAGCTGCAACTGCGCGATGGCATCGCGCTGCCGCACCTGTACGCGCTTGGCAAGACGGCTGAGCAAGTAGGCAGTAAGATGCGCAGTGGCTTGCGGATCATCCAGCAACGCATCCGGCGTGGGGGCCGTATCGCGCGCCACGGGCAGGGCCGCACCGGAATAGGTGAACGTGACGCGCAAGGCATATTCATCAAAACGGGTCCGCACTTCCAGCCACGGTTCGTCGGGCGAAATCCGGTCGCAATGCGCCAGCATGTCGAAGGCCTGCCACACTGCCTGCTCCGCGCGCTTAACGGCATCGCGCCGGGCGCCCCACAGGCGGCCCTGATTTTCCATGAACCGGTTAAGATCGTCCGCCGTCGTCGCATCCAGCGAAAAGCGCTGCTTTGTACGACGGGATGCGCCCAGGCGAAACAGCATCGTGAGCACCAGCGCGATCAGCGTACCGTTGGTAACGCCCGCCAGACTCATGAACCCGGCCAGGGGCGGATATTCCAGGCCCTTGACAATGTATTGATGGGATACGCCCACGATCAGCCCCATGCCCAGGGCAAGGGAGCGCCGGTCGTCGAGCATGCGCGAGGCAATCAGCTTCAGCCCGGCCATGATCAGGAAAGCGGACAAGAACAGCAGTAAAGCGCCAATGACCGGACCCGGCACGGCCAGCCAGAGCACGATCAACTTGGAGCACAGGGCGGTGATGAGCAGGAACGCGGCGACCCAGTAGCCAAGGTGCCGGCTGGCGCTGCCCGAGGTCGCAGCCAGGCCGACGGCGCCGCCGCTGGCCGACTGCGGCATCGCATTGATAAAGGAAGCCAGTACATGGGTCAGGCCTTCGGCGCGCAGGCCGCGGCCATATGCACGGATATCCGGCTTGTGCCAGTCGGCGTCGGCGGTACGCTGCGCCACCGTTTGGGTGCCGATGGACATCAGCGACAGCGCCAGGCCCATAAGCATGTATGGCCATACCAGGTTCCAGTCGAAGGCCCATCCGAACGTCGGCAGCCTGGGCAGGCGCAGCCATGGTGTCGAGGCGATATAGTCGATGCTTTCCGATGGCATCAGGCCCAGCAATGCCATCATTGTGCTGCCCGCCAGCAGGCCCAACAAAGTCGCAAACAGACGCAGCCGCGATTTCAGCCATATATTGCAGAACACCATGACGAAGAACGTGAACGCGGCCACCATCAGCTCGAGGTTCGACGCGCCCTTCCCGACTTCGGCGTCGAACAACACCTTGAGCCCGACCTGGCCGGTCGCAACGCCGGTAAGCATGACCGCAAGGCCCGCGATCTCGACGGTGAAGACACTGCGCAGGCGCACGATGCAGGCGCTGAATACAAGCTGGGTGAGCCCGGTCACGAACACCATGCCGTAAGCCAGCGGCATGCCGCCCGAAGTGCTGCCCGCTAGGAACATGACGGCAAACACTGTTGGAGTGGCCTGCAGGGGATAGTAGTAGCCCGAACCTATGCCCCACCGATTCATGGTCTGCAGCAAGATCGAGACGGCGCCGGCAATGAGCGATGCGCTGGCGATATCGAGAAATACGTCGCTGCCGAGATTGACGGAACTTTCGTGGACGAACAGGTTGGGCACGACCAGCAGCGCGCCGAGAAAGGCAATTTGCTGCAGCGCCAGGCCCAGCGCGGTAGGAACCGGTAGCCTGTCATTGATCCAGTAAACAATCGATTCCGGCTTGCGCATGCGTCAGGACCCCAGCCCTTACACGACAGGCATCAGGCGAAAATCATCCTGGCTGGATTTCCACAGGTCGCCTGTTTCGATATCGAACCACCATCCATGCAGGGAAAGTTTGCCGCTATCGAAACGCTTTTTTACCCATGGGTAGGTCAAAAGGTTATGCAGCGAACCGGTGACGGCCGCGCGTTCGACCAGGCCCGGGTTTTCTTTCAGAAGTTCCAGGGACACCTTGTGCCGAACGCCCGACTCGTCGGGATTCAGGTAGAGTTCCGTGGCATTCATGGCCATGGCGACCCAATCGCCCACGAACTCGCGGTCCAGCGGTTTGCCGTCTGCGGCCGCCAGCATGCCCTTGATTCCGCCGCAACTGGCATGACCCAGCACAATGATGTGGTCCACGTCAACGTCGCGGACCGCGTATTCGATGGCCGCCCCCGTGCCGTGCAAGCCGGCGCCCTGCTGGTATGGCGGCACAAGATTGGCAATATTGCGAACGGTGAACAGTTCGCCAGGCTGCGCGCCCAGCAAGACGCCGGTATCCACACGCGAATCGCTGCACGCGATGATGAGCGTTGCCGGAGCCTGCCCCTTGGACAGCCGCTGCATCATTTCAGGATCGCGCTCGTAGTATTGAGTGCGAAACTGCCGTACGGCCGCTTCGAAGTGTGAAATGTCACGAAGACCTTGCGGGCAACATTCGGCAGTCATAAATGCTATCTCTTGTAGGGTTGTCGGAAACAAGCGAGCAATTATAGCGGGATGTTTCCAGATTTAACGCATCAAGAGCCAGGCAAGCACAACAAAACCCAAGGCAATGCGGTACCACGCAAAGGGGCGGTAAGTCCTTTTCGACACGAAGCGCAGCACCGCGCGCACAATGATCAAGGCGCTGACAAAGGCCGCCACAAAACCTACGGCAATGGCCTCCATCTGAGTGGCGGACAAGGCGCCGGCATTGCGGTACAGATCGTAGACCGTCGCCGCCAGCATGGTCGGCATTGCAAGAAAAAAAGAAAACTCTGTCGCCGTCTTGCGTTGTATGCCCGCCATCATGCCGCTGATGATAGTGGCTCCCGACCGCGACGTACCGGGCACCATGGCCAGGCACTGCGCGAATCCCACGACCAGCGCCTGCCGCCAGGTAATTTGCTCGAGAGTGACCGCGGTGGCATGTTGCGAGGCGACGCTATCGCCTTTGGCCAGAATGGTGCCGCCCTTTCCGTGCTTGGAATATTGCGGCTTGCGCTCGACCCACAGCATGATCAGGCCGCCGAGAATCAAGGTCACGACAAACACGCCCGGGCTGTGGAACAAGGCCTTGATGTATTTGATCATGAGCGCGCCGATTACCGCGGCGGGCAGGAACGCAATCAGCAGATTGCGCATGAACAGCAACTCGCTGCGATCGCCAGTGAATGTTCCCCGTATCAGTTGCCAGACACGTGCGCGAAATATCCAGATGACCGCCAGTATGGAGCCGAACTGGATCACGACTTCGAATACCTTGTCGCTACCGGATGAAAAATCGATCCAGTCGCCGATAAGCAGCAAGTGGGCCGTGCTGGAAACTGGAATGAATTCGGTAAGGCCTTCCATCAGCCCCAGAAACAGAGCCTTGATCAGAAACAATGTATTGTCAGTCATATTCACCCATGTCGTTTGCATCGTCCGTGTGATGATATGTGCGTTCAATCTGAACCGACGCTATGCGGCGTCCGTCCACACGCAATATCGTGAATTTAAAAGTAGCGTGCTCCTGGCGCAGCTCGCAGCTGTCGCCCGGCCCCGGCAAGTGGCCAAAGCGCTCGAGCAGGTAGCCGGCCAGCGTCGAATACCCTTCGTCGTCGTCCACCAGGTCGTCTGTGTTCAGGACGAGTTCGAGATGGTGCAGGTCGGCCGCCCCATCAACACGCCAGCGCCCTTCGCCCTCGACGACAATATCGGGGGTTTCGTCTTCGTCGGGAAACTCGCCGGCTATGGCTTCGAATACATCAATAGGCGTCACTACGCCTTCAATAGCGCCGAACTCATCGGTAACCAACACCAGTTGCCCTCTTGAACGTTTCAGCGTATCCATCAGTCGCAACACCCCGATCGATTCATGCACGATGACGGGATCACGCAGGCGTGAAAGCCTTACGTGGCCCAACGTGATGAGGTCGGCGATCATTTCCTTGGCCCGGCCTATTCCTATCACCTCGTCGAGCGACCCCCGGCACACCGGGAAGAAGCTGTGCGGGGCCTTGGCAATTTGCTCGCGCAGTTCAGCGGGATCATCGTTCAGGTCTATCCACGACACGTCCGTGCGGGGAGTCATGATGGAATTGATGGATCGGTCAGCCAGGGTCAGTACCCCGCTGACCATGTAGCGCTCTTCGTCGCCGAAGACCTGGACGGATTCCTCGGATCCGGCTTGCTCTTGTTCGGGTCCGACAAGGGGACGTTTGCCCAGCATGCGCAATACCCCTTCTGCCGTGCGCTCGCGCAGCGGCCGCCGTGTCTCGATGCGGCGCATATTGCGTCTTGCCACCTGATTGAGCGTTTCGATCAGGACCGAAAAAGCGATCGCCGCGTACAAGTAACCCTTAGGCACCGTAAAGCCGAAGCCCTCGGCCACCAGCGAAAAACCGATGGTCAGCAGAAAGCCCAGGCACAGGATCACGACTGTGGGATGTCCGTTGACAAATCGCGTCAGGGGCTTGGAAGCGACCAGCATCAGGCCGATGGCAATAATCACCGCTATCATCATGATGGATAAATGATCGACCATGCCCACGGCGGTAATGACGGCGTCTATGGAGAAGACGGCGTCAAGGATGACTATTTGTGTGACGATGACCCAGAAGCTCGAATGCATGCGTGCACCCGAGGCGTGTACGGCCCGCCCCTCCACCCGTTCGTGGAGTTCGAGCGTACCTTTGAAAAGCAGGAAAAATCCACCCACGATCAGGATCAGATCGCGGCCCGAAAAACTCATGGATCCGAGCGCGACAAGGGGATCCGTAAGTTTTATCAGCCATGACATGACTGACAGCAAAACCAGCCGCATTACCAGTGCCAGCGACAATCCCAGCACACGTGCCCGGTCGCGCAGGGCCGGCGGCAGCTTTTCGACAAGAATGGCGATAAAAATCAGATTGTCTATACCCAGGACAATCTCGAGAATGACCAGGGTAAGCAAGCCGACCCAAGCCGATGGGTCCAGCATCCATTCCATCAAAAAAGCTCCGTAAGACAAGCAGTGATGAAAAAAACGAGGGCCGGCGGAAACCCGCCCGGCCCTCGTTGCGGTGTATCAGGCCTGCACGTGGCCCAGCATCTGTGTGAAGATCTTGGGTGTAGCGGCCAGCACGCTTCCGCTTTTCAGCCAGTCCTGTTCACCATCGAAGTCGGAGATCAGGCCGCCCGCTTCCAGTATCAGCAAGCCGCCAGCGGCGAGATCCCACGGCTTCAGGTTGACGCCGCAATAACCGTCCAGGCGGCCGTTGGCCACATAGGCAAGATCGAGAACCGTGGAACCGAGCCGGCGCGCGGAAGCGCATTCCGACAACATGCCGGCATAGCGTGTATTGGCGGCAATGACGCCGGCGGAACCGGGCACATGGGCGCCCAGCAATGCATCGTGATAACGCGTCTGGCCCGACACGCGGACCCGCCTGTCATTCATGAAGGCGCCGCCGCCACGCGTCGCGGTGAACAGCTCGTTGCGCGACGGATCGTAGATGACTGCCTGGGTAACCTGCCCGCGTTGCGCCAGTGCAATCGATACGGCGTAAATCGGCAGGCCGTGTATGAAGTTGGTCGTGCCATCGAGCGGATCGATGATCCATTGGAATTCCGCCTGGGCGTCGACGGCCTGGCCGCTGGCCAGATGCGTGCCGGACTCTTCGCCCAGAAAGCCGTGATCGGGATAAGCTGTGCGTAAAATATCGATTATGGCTTCTTCGGCGGCATGATCGACTTCCGTGACATAATCCTTGGGCCCTTTGCGTGCCACTTGCAGGCGTTCCAGGTCGAGGCTGGCGCGGTTGATAATGGCGCCAGCACGGCGAGCCGCCTTGATGGCGGTGTTGAGCATCGGGTGCATAAAATTCCGTATTAAACAAAAAGACTGTCAGTGCCTGGCACAGCCGAATCAGACTGCCTGGAAAGGCAAAAAATCAGGCAATAAACATTAAAAACCATCTATTTTAAATGACTCAGACGTTTTCTTCCGAAACGGCCAATGCATTCGCCCGCGTTCGTTTCATTATGGTACATCCCAGCCACCCCGGGAATGTCGGCGCGGCCGCCCGCGCGATCAAGACGATGGGGTTCCACGACTTGTGCCTGGTGGCCCCGCGCTTCCCCGATGTGCAGGACTTGCCCGAGGCCCAATCCCTGGCCAGCGGCGCAACCGACGTGCTGGCTGCCGTCACGATCGTTCCAACACTGGAAGAGGCGCTGGCACCGGTGACCATGGCCTTCGCCCTTACCGCGCGAGCCCGTATGATAGGCCCTCCACCCTGCGATATCCGTGTGGCGGCCGATATAAGTTGCAACCACCTTCAACAAAGCAACAACAAGGTGGCTATCGTACTTGGCACTGAAAGGTCGGGGCTGACCAATGACGATATCGCCCTGTGTCAGCGTATCTGCCACATCCCCGCCAATCCGGAATACAGCTCGCTGAATGTGGCCCAGGCCTTGCAGCTTGCGGCCTGGGAATTGCGCTACGCCCTGGCGGTCGCCGCGTCACTCCCCTTGCTACCCGTCACCGACGGCCAGCACGAGACAGGCAACGAGCCGGCAACCGGTGAAAAGCTGCAGGCGCTCATGACCCACTGGGAACAAGCCATGGTGGAAGTCGGCTTTCTTGACCCCCTGCATCCCAAGAAACTGATGCCGCGCATGCGCCATATGTTCGGGCGCAATGCGCTTACACGGGACGAAGTCGATATGCTGCGCGGCCTGTGCACCGCCATGATAAAGACGGCAAGGCGGCAGTGATCAGCCTGCCACCAGTGCCATACCCGCCAGGCGCGACAATTCGGCAATGCCTGCACCGGCAAGGTCGTCGATAAGGATGACCTGGCCATCCTTGAGTTCGAACACGGCCAAATCGGTATAGACGCGCGATACGCAGCCCAAACCGGTAAGCGGATAAGTGCAGCGTTCCACAAGCTTGCTTTCGCCCTGGCGCGTCAAGAGTTCCATCAACACATACACCGACCTTGCACCGATCGCCAGATCCATGGCCCCGCCCACGGCCGGTATATCGTCGGGTCCGCCTGTGTGCCAGTTGGCCAGGTCACCGGATCGCGAAACCTGGAACGCCCCCAGCACGCAGATATCCAGATGGCCGCCACGCATCATGGCAAACGAGTCGGCATGATGGAAGAACGCGCCGCCGGGCAGCAATGTTACCGGCTGCTTGCCCGCATTGATCATGTCGGGATCCTCGGCGCCCGCTTCCGGGGCCGGGCCCATGCCGATTACGCCGTTTTCGCTGTGCAGGATAATTTCGCGATCGGCCGGAAGATAGTTGCCGACCTTGGTGGGCAAGCCTATGCCCAGGTTGACGACGCTGCCTTCAGGAATGTCCTGCGCCACGCGGGCGGCCATTTGCTCACGGTTGAAAGGCTTCATTTTGTCGCTCCCACAGCTACCACACGTTGAACGAAAAGACCCGGAGTCACAATGGCTTCGGGATCCAGCGCACCGAGCTCGACAATCTCGTCGACCTGCGCAACAGCGATGCGCGAAGCGGTTGCCATAATGGGACCGAAGTTGCGGGCGGTCTTGCGATACACCAGATTGCCCCACCTGTCGCCGCGCAAGGCCTTGATCAATGCGTAGTCGGCGTGCAGAGGATACTCGAGCACGTATTCGCGACCGTTGATCGTGCGTTGCTCCTTGCCTTCGGCCAGCAGCGTACCTGCACCGGTAGGTGTGTAAAAACCGCCGATGCCGGCCCCGCCGGCGCGTATGCGTTCGGCCAGGTTGCCTTGCGGCACCAGTTCGAGTTCGACCTTGCCGGCACGATACAAGGCATCGAACACGTGTGAGTCTGCTTGCCGGGGAAAGGAGCAGATCACTTTGCGTACGCGTCCGGCCGCCAGCAAGGCCGCCAGTCCGGTATCGCCGTTGCCGGCATTATTGTTGATGATGGTCAGGTCTTTTGCGCCTTGATCCAGCAGTGCATCGATCAACTCCCGGGGCTGGCCGGCCAGACCGAATCCGCCCACCATAATGATGGCACCGTCGGGAACGTCGGAAAGAGCCTCCCGCAAGCTTTCAGTAATTTTGGAAATCATGGTGTATCCGCGTGAGAGAAGAACCCGCTCATAAAAAATGGCCGGCCATAGGCCGGCCGGTCCGCCTATGACTATATATCAGTCGACGGTGGCGCCAGAAGCCTTGACGACCTTGGCCCAGCTATCTACTTCAGACTTGATGAAAGCGCCAAACTCGGCAGGCGTCGTCTTGGCCGGAACGGCGCCCAGACCAGCCATGCGTTCCTGGACTTCGGGCTTGGCCAAAGCCTCTTGAATGGCGGCATTGAGCTTGTTCACGATGTCATCGGGAGTGCCCTTGGGCGCGATCACGCCAAACCATGACGACACATCATAGGAAGGGAAGCCCGACTCTTGCATGGTGGGCAGATCCGGGGCGGTCTGCGTACGGTCTGCAGTGGTCACAGCCAGGGCGCGAAGCTTGCCGGACTCGACATGGGGCCATGCCGAAGGCATGTTGTCGAACATGTACTGGACCTGGCCGCCGATAAGGTCGGTCAGTGCCGGTGAGCTGCCCTTGTAAGGAATATGGGCCGCGTCGATGTCGGTCAATTGCTTGAACAACTCGCCCGCCATGTGGATGGAAGTGCCGCTGCCCGACGAAGCGAAATTCAGTTTGCCGGGGTTGGCCTTGGCGTATTCCACCAGTTCTTTCACCGACTTGACGGGAACTTCGGGGTTGACTACCAGGACGTTGGGCACGCGTACGCCCAGCGCCACCGGAGTAAAGTCCTCGACCAGGTCGAAACGCAGGTTCTTGTACAGCGTCTGGTTGATTGCGGCGGTTACGGCAACCATGTACAAAGTGTAGCCGTCGGGTTTCGCGCGCGAAACCATTTCGGTAGCGATATTGCTGCCGGCTCCGGGACGGTTTTCGACCACGACGGGCTGGCCCAGCGCATCGCTCATTTCCTTGCCCAGAATACGTGCCACCACATCTGTTGTACCGCCTGCGGAAAAGCCGACGATCATACGGATAGGATGATCAGGATAGGCTGCCGACGCGCTGCCGGCGAATCCCACTGTGCCTGCAAACAGCATGCTGGCTGCAATAGCCTTGGCGCCGAGTTTGAATCTGGAATGAATCTTCAAAGTGTCCTCCGGGGGTATTAGTGTCCATGTTGCGGACAGTTCTATAATGGTGGTGGCATTTTCCCTCATTTCTCGTTTCTATCCAACCGGCACGTACATTCTGTGGACACATTATCCGACACCGAGACCGCGGCTTCGGGGCCTCGCACCTTGCGACGGGGCCTGCAAGTGCTGCGGACGCTGCAGGAAGGCCCGGACAACGGCTTGAGCGTAACCGGCCTGGCCCGCATTACTGGTTTGCAACGCCCGACCATATACAGGCTTCTTGCCGCACTCGTGGAAGGCGGCTTTGCGAAAAGCATAGGAGGCAGCAAGCGTTTCACGGCCTGCCAGAATATTGCAATTGCCGGTCACGGGCAGGATCCACGCATCGAAGTGGCTCTGCCCGTACTGAAGAAGCTGGCCTCCATCACGGGGGATGCGGTTTTTCTCGTCGTACGCGACGGCCACGAGTCGGTCAGCCTGTGGCGCGAGATCGGCGCCTATCCCGTCCAGATCCTTGCCACCTTCGCCGGCAAACGTCAGCCACTGGGCGTGGGTTCGGGCGGCATGGCCTTGCTGGCCGGACTCGATGATGACACCGTAGAGGAAATCATTGCGCACAATAGCGACCGCATCGAGCAATACGGGGGCATGACTGAGCGTGAAATGCGACAGCTTGTGCAGAACACGCGAACACGAGGTTATTCGGTGGTCGGCAACTACGCTGTACGAGGGGCGCTGGGCGTCGGATGCGCACTGTATGACTCTAATAAAAAGCCATATCTGGCGATCAGCGCCACAGCCATCACGGAACGCATGCCGTCTTCCCGCCAGCGGGAAATCGCCCGGCTAATTCAGGACGGCCTGAAAACACTAGTCGGCAAAATCTAACGCATGACGCAGTTATCCACCTCGACTGTGGATAACCGCGAGGACAACATGGGCACTGTTTGCATAAGTGCAGTTAAATCAGGGTATTACTTCCATTGGATGAAAATACGCCAAAAGACCTATTTTTTAGGCCACTTATCCCCGCATTATGTGGATAAACCCGAGGACAACCTGGGGCTTATTCCGAATTAGCAATAAAAAACAATGGCTTGCATGGAATGCATCGTCAATGTCCATAAAAACGCCAGCTACATACCGGCGCCTGTCTCCGACAATCAGCCTATACGACTTCGATCAGGGCGATCTTCCGCTGATCAAGCGCACCAGCACCATGACAATAGCGACCACGATAAGAATGTGAATGAATCCGCCTATTGTGTATGACGTGACCAGGCCTAAAAGCCATAGGACAAGCAGGATTACGGCGATGGTATAGAGCATGGGCTTTCCCCTGTTAAGTTCTTCGTTGGCATATCGCCTTCAAATCGGAAGGGCGACTGAACTCTCCTCCAGCAACCACCATGCCTGGACACTATCGGCGGCGATGGCATGCCACTTGCTGAAAGCGTGGACCAATCGACTTTCAAGGAGCTACTATGAAACGCCTATTCGCCATCGCAGCATGTTCACTGCCCCTTATCATCTCACCCGTACTCCATGCACAGACCACCCCGGCCGCCGAAAGCGGCGGCTCGGCCAGCGGAGGCACCGCCGCGCCCGCTCCGACCACGCCGCCGTCGACATCTTCGCCAGCCGGGACTACGCCAACAGCACCCGCGAACAGTACCGCCCCCGCTGCCGGAATGGGCGCGACCGGCGCTGCAGACAGTGCCGAGGCGACCCAGGCGATCTCGGGCTGGAGCGTAAAGAAAAAAATCATGGGCAAGGACGTACATAACGAGAACGATGAAAAGGTAGGTGAGGTTACGGACGTCATACTTGCGAACGACGGCAAAGCCGTCTACTACGTCATCGGCGCGGGCGGCTTCCTGGGCATGGGGTCGCACGACGTAGCCATTCCCTTCGACAAAGTGACGCAAGGCGACGATAAGCTGACACTGACCGGCTACACGAAGGACCAGCTCAAGGCCCTTCCGAAAGTAGAAGTTGCCAAATAAGAATGAGGTAAGCGGCGGACGGCGGACGTCCGCCCGCTTGTTTCCTCTCAGAGCAAGGAACGGTCATGACCAATAAAGCCCAACGTCCCTTTCCATCCCAGGACCCGTCCGGAATCACGCCGGGGCATGGCGATCCAGTCGCACAGCCGCCCGATCCACACACCGATGCAGACGACGCCTCGAAAAAAGAGGGTACAGAAACACCGAATCGCGTCGCCGACGACACACGGAAAAAGGGCGTCCCGGCCAGCGACCTGGTTTCCATAGGAACCGGCCCATCGAATCAGCCGGCGAACGAATAAATGGGTGTAAATCGTAAATTACCCGGCACAGCCGGTGGAACCGTGTTGGTGTACGCGGTACGCCAGCATGAACCCGAGCACGATAAAGCGGTGCATTTCGAGTTGGGCAAGCGTATTGCCCGCTTATTGAAAGCACAGTTCGAGGGGGAGTACGACAAGACAAAGACATATGCCGGCCGCCTGTACTTCTTGCCCAGCGACACTCTTATCGGCATGACCGAGGCACGCCGGCTCGGTATAGAAACCGAAACCGATTTGTTTGGCGGCGTTGCGCCCTATGCGTTCATCCCGACCAAAGCCATTACCCACCCTTTGCGGGCCGAACAGGCATACGCGCCGCAAGGTTGGTCGCGCGACTTTGGTCTCCGGGTGAAGGATGCCGTTTTGCGGGGATACACCAGCTTCACTCTGGAAGACGCTCGCGAGGCGGGGATAGAACTGCTGCAACATGGCGTGCTGCGCCTGAAGCCCGTGCACGCGACCGCGGGCCGCGGACAAGTATTGGTCTCGAACATCGGCGAACTCGACCAGGCGCTGCAACAGCTCAATACAGAGCGCCTGTCCGACTGCGGCGTAGTGCTCGAGGAGCATCTGGACAAGGTAAAGACGTATAGCGTCGGCCAGGTTCGCGTGGCCAATATGGTTGCAAGCTATGTAGGCACCCAAAGGCTGACAAAGGACAACCATGGCGAACTGGTATATGGTGGTTCGGACCTCATTGTCACGCGCGGCGGCTTCGATGCCTTGCACAAAATGGATCTTCCCGATGATTTCCGCGGGGCCATCGCCAAGGCTCAGACTTACGACCAGGCTGCCACGGATTGCTTTACCGATCTATTCGCCTCGCGGCGCAACTACGATATTGCCGGCGGCGTCGATACCCAGGGCAAATGGCGTGTCGGCGTGCTGGAGCAATCCTGGCGCTCGGGCGGTGCGAGCAGCGCGGAAATCGCCGCACTT
>JAKFDW010000204.1:0-12085 GCA_036675955.1 Orrella sp.
GACAACGTGTCGATGAAAGTCAGCCTGATGTCGCCCATCGCCATGGAAGAAGGCTTGCGCTTTGCCATCCGCGAAGGCGGCCGTACCGTTGGTGCTGGCGTTGTTGCCACCATCATCAAGTAAGCAGTAAAGTATAGAAGGGCGGATCAGCGGTATATTCTGATCCGCAACAGTTCAAAGGTGGTAAGCCAAAACGGCTTGCCGCCTTTCGGGGTCTAGGGGTATAGCTCAATTGGCAGAGCGTCGGTCTCCAAAACCGAAGGTTGTAGGTTCGATTCCTACTGCCCCTGCCACACAGTCAGTTCATCGCAGCCGCATTCAGCGGCGCCAATCGCCGGAATATGTCGAATAGCAACATAGTAACCGTTACCAGTACCACCGATCGCGTCAAGCTGGGTCTGGCGGTGCTTGTTATCGTGGCCGGCATTGTCGGCTACTCGATGCTCGATGGTCAGCCCGTCATAGCGCGCGTAGGCGTGTTCCTCGGCAGCCTGATCGTCGCCGCAATTATTGCCTGGTTCAGCGAGCCTGGCCGTCGCACCATCAGTTTTGGTCGCGATTCATACAACGAAGTCAAGCGTGTAGTCTGGCCAACGCGTAAAGAAGCCACGCAGATGACGGGCATCGTATTCGTGTTCGTTGTCGTGATGGGTGTCTTGTTGTGGATCGTCGATAAAGGTCTTGAGTGGGTCATCTACGGCCTGCTGCTCGGCTGGAAATAAAGGGCACACATGAGCAAACGTTGGTATGTCGTTCACGTTTATTCCGGAATGGAAAAAAGCGTGCACAAGGCACTGGTCGAGCGTATTGAACGCGCCGGACTGGAAACATCCTTTGGACGTATCCTCGTTCCGTCCGAAGAGGTCCTTGAAGTAAAGGGCGGCAAGAAGTCCATTACCGAACGACGTATTTTCCCGGGTTACGTGCTGGTCGAAATGGACCTTACCGACGAAACCTGGCATCTGGTCAAGAACACAAACCGGGTCACCGGTTTCCTTGGCGGTTCCGGTAACCGTCCTGCGCCCATTTCCGACCGTGAAGTCGAGAAAATTCTTTCGCAAATGGAAGAAGGCGTCGAAAAGCCGAAACCTAAAGTCCTCTTTGAAGTCGGCGAAATGGTCCGCGTCAAAGAAGGCCCGTTCGCTGACTTCAACGGCAATGTCGAAGAAGTCAACTACGAAAAAAGCAAGGTGCGTGTGTCAGTCACTATTTTCGGCCGCGCCACACCTGTCGAACTGGATTTTGGTCAGGTCGAAAAAACCTGATTTTTTAAAACCCCGGGGAGCTGGCTTCGCTATGCGCGGGCCGGTGTTTGAACCCGCAAGGAGCTAAGCATGGCGAAGAAAATCGTCGGCTTTATCAAGCTGCAAGTACCAGCTGGTAAGGCTAATCCCTCACCCCCAATCGGTCCGGCGCTGGGTCAGCGCGGTCTGAACATCATGGAATTCTGCAAGGCGTTCAACGCCAAGACTCAAGGCCTCGAGCCCGGTCTGCCAATTCCTGTGGTGATCACTGCCTACGCAGACAAGAGCTTCACGTTCATCATGAAGACTCCGCCTGCCACCATCCTGATCAAGAAGGCTGTTGGCACGCAAAAGGGTTCGGCTCGTCCTAACCTGGACAAGGTCGGCGTTCTTACGCGCGCCCAGGCCGAAGAAATTGCAAAAGCCAAATCGCCCGATCTGACGGCCGCCGATCTCGATGCAGCCGTACGCACGATCGCTGGTAGCGCCCGCAGCATGGGCATCACGGTTGAAGGGGTATAAACATGGCCAAGTTGAGTAAACGCGCAGCCGCAATTGCTGCCAAGATCGACGCCAACAAATTCTATCCTGTTGCCGAAGCCATCGCGCTGATCAAAGAAACGGCTACGGCCAAGTTCAATGAATCCATCGATGTGGCCGTGCAGTTGGGCATCGACCCCAAAAAATCCGACCAACTGGTTCGTGGTTCGGTCGTGCTGCCCGCCGGTACAGGCAAATCGGTGCGTGTCGCCGTTTTCGCCCAGGGCGAGAAAGCCGAAGCCGCGAAAGCCGCCGGTGCCGATATCGTCGGCCTGGACGACCTTGCAGAAAGCATCAAGGCTGGCCAGATGGATTTTGACGTGGTCATCGCGTCGCCCGACACCATGCGCGTCGTCGGTGCCTTGGGACAAATCCTCGGTCCTCGCGGCCTGATGCCCAACCCCAAGGTCGGCACCGTGACGCCTGACGTCGTTACCGCCGTCAAGAACGCCAAGGCTGGTCAAGTGCAGTACCGTACCGACAAGGCCGGCATCATCCATGCCACGATCGGTCGCGCTTCCTTCGAAGTCGAACAATTGCAATCCAACCTGCTTGCTCTGGTTGATGCCCTGAACAAGGCGCGTCCGACCGCAGCAAAAGGTGTGTACATGCGCAAGCTCGCTGTCTCGTCCACGATGGGCGGCGGTGCACGCGTAGAAATAGCTTCCCTGACGGCTTGATTTCAAGCCTAAGGAAATAGAACTTTGGGCTGTGTCTGGGTTCGCCAGACATTGCTGTCAAAGACCGCTGGAGTACCAAGGCAAAGCGCAACTCGCGCGCGTCACGGTGCTTAATTTCAGACTGCTTGCAGGCTGAGTCCAGCGCAGACGGCGCCCATGGAAGAATTCTTTTTAGAACTCGACCAGGTGCGCCGCATTCGGTTGACGCAAGGGACCCTCCCGAGCGTCTTTAGATGGAGTGTTCAAACCGTGAGTCTCAATCGTCAAGAGAAAGCGGTAGTCATCGAAGAAGTCTCTGCAGAAGTTGCAAAGGCTCAATCGGTCATTATCGCTGAGTACCGTGGTCTGGACGTCGCCTCTGTAACCGTATTGCGCAAAACTGCGCGTGAGTCGGGTGTGTATCTGCGTGTTCTCAAAAACACGCTGGTCCGTCGTGCTGTTGTCGGGACTCCTTTCGAGGAACTCTCGGCTCAGTTGACCGGTCCGCTAATCTACGCGATTAGCGGTGACCCGGTTTCGGCGGCAAAGGTGCTGGCCAGTTTCGCTAAAACCAACGACAAGCTGGTTCTCAAAGGCGGGGCATTGCCCAATAACGTCTTGAGCCAAGATGGTGTGAAGGCCTTGGCCACCATGCCGTCGCGCGACGAGTTGATCTCGAAACTGATGGGTACGATGCAAGCCCCCGTCACGCAATTTGTGCGTACGCTCAACGAAGTTCCTACCAAGTTCGTACGCGGCCTCGCGGCTGTGCGCGATCAGAAGGAAGCCGCGTAAGCAGCCCCTTCGGATTTCGTCGAACAGAGCGACACCCAACCCTGGCATTTATATATATATTTGGAGTTCTCAAAAATGGCATTAAGCAAAGCTGAAATCCTTGACGCTATCGCTAGCATGACCGTGCTCGAATTGTCCGAGCTGATCAAGGAAATGGAAGAAAAATTTGGCGTGTCGGCTGCTGCCGCCGCTGTGGCTGTTGCTGCTCCCGCTGCTGGCGGCGCTGCTGCTGCTGAAGAGCAAACCGAGTTCACGCTCGTATTGGCTGAAATCGGCGCAAACAAAGTTAGCGTCATCAAAGCCGTGCGTGAAATCACCGGTCTGGGCTTGAAAGAAGCCAAAGACCTGGTTGACGGCGCTCCTAAGCCAGTCAAGGAAGGCATGGCCAAGGCTGACGCCGAAGCTGCCAAGAAGAAGCTTGAAGAAGCTGGCGCTAAGGCCGACCTGAAGTAAGGCTGTTTTCGCTTGCCCGGGGAGCGCCAAGGCCTTCCCGGGCTTTTGCGTTTCCAGAAAACCCGCGATTCTGGTCCGGTTATTTATCCGAATCGGGTTTTCTGGAGTCGTAAACCAGGGCCGTGGTTGACGGCCCATGTAACCCTCGAGTCGGAGTGCTCATGCCTTATTCGTTCACCGAAAAAAAGCGCATACGCAAGAGCTTCGCCAAGCGTGAAGACGTCCAGGACGTCCCTTACCTTTTGGCGACTCAACTGCAATCATTTAAAACATTTCTGCAGGCGGATACTACACCTTCCAAACGCAAAGATGAAGGCCTGCAAGCAGCCTTCAGTTCAATCTTCCCGATCGTTAGCCATAATCAGATGGCGCGGCTTGAGTTCGTCAGCTACGTGCTCGGCGAACCTGTGTTTGATGTCAAGGAATGCCAGCTGCGCGGGCTGACCTATGCTTCTCCGTTGCGTGCCAAGGTGCGCCTGGTCCTGCTGGACCGCGAAGTAAGCAAGCCTACAGTCAAAGAAGTCAAAGAGCAGGAAGTGTACATGGGCGAAATTCCGCTCATGACCAATACCGGCTCCTTCGTCATCAACGGCACCGAGCGTGTCATTGTTTCCCAATTGCACCGTTCGCCCGGTGTCTTCTTCGAGCACGATCGCGGTAAAACGCACAGCTCGGGCAAGCTGCTGTTCTCGGCGCGCGTGATTCCCTACCGCGGTTCGTGGCTGGATTTCGAGTTCGACCCCAAGGACATCCTGTTCTTCCGTGTCGACCGCCGCCGCAAAATGCCGGTCACCATTCTGCTCAAAGCCATCGGGATGACACCCGAAGCCATCCTGGCGTACTTCTCCGATTTCGACAATTTCGAGATCCACAAAGAAGGCGGCACGCTGGAGTTTGTGTCCGAGCGCTGGAAGGGCGAAGTGGCCCACTTCGATATCACCGATCGCGAAGGCAAGGTCATTGTCGAGAAAGACAAGCGTATCAATGCCAAGCACCTGCGCGAACTGACCGCAGCCAAAGTCGAGCGCGTTTCGGTGCCTGAAGATTTTCTTCTTGGCCGTGTGCTGGCCAAGGGCGTGGTCAATGCCGAAACGGGCGAAGTCATTGCCAACGCCAACGATGAAATCACCGAGTCGATGCTCGCCGAACTGCGCGTGGCAAACATCCGTGAAATCCAGACGCTGTACATCAACGACCTGGACCGTGGCGGCTATATCTCGCAAACCCTGCGCACCGACGAAACGGCTGACCAGATGGCCGCTCGCGTGGCGATCTATCGCATGATGCGTCCCGGCGAGCCTCCAACCGAGGACGCCGTCGAGGCCTTGTTCCAGCGCCTGTTCTACAGCGAAGACGCCTACGACTTGTCGCGCGTCGGCCGCATGAAGGTAAACAGTCGCCTGGGCCGTGGCGACGACATCACCGGTCCCATGACGCTTACCAACGAAGATATCCTCCAGACCATCATGGTTCTGGTGGAACTGCGTAACGGCCGCGGCCAGATCGATGACATCGATCACCTGGGCAATCGCCGTGTACGTTGCGTGGGCGAGCTGGCCGAGAACCAGTTCCGTGCGGGTCTGGTGCGTGTCGAGCGTGCGGTCAAAGAACGTCTGGGCCAGGCCGAGACGGAAAACCTCATGCCTCACGATCTGATCAATTCCAAGCCGATTTCGGCTGCCATCAAGGAATTCTTCGGCTCGAGCCAGTTGTCGCAGTTCATGGACCAGACCAATCCATTGTCCGAAATTACGCACAAGCGTCGCGTTTCGGCCTTGGGCCCTGGCGGTCTTACGCGTGAACGTGCGGGCTTTGAAGTGCGCGACGTGCATCCGACCCATTACGGCCGTGTATGCCCGATCGAAACGCCTGAAGGTCCGAACATCGGTCTGATCAACTCCATGGCACTGTATGCTCGTCTGAACGAGTACGGCTTCCTGGAAACGCCTTACCGCAAGATCATCGACGGCAAGGTCAGCGAGCAGATCGATTACCTGTCGGCCATCGAAGAAAGCCACTACGTGATTGCACAGGCGAACGCGGAACTCGACGAGGAAGGGCGTTTTGCCGACGACCTCGTGGCTTGCCGCGAAGCCGGTGAAACCATGCTTACCGCGCCGGGCAATGTGCATTACATGGACGTTGCGCCATCGCAGATCGTTTCCGTGGCAGCATCGCTGATTCCATTCCTGGAACACGATGACGCCAACCGGGCACTGATGGGCGCCAACATGCAGCGCCAGGCTGTTCCATGCCTGCGTCCAGAGAAGCCTCTGGTAGGCACGGGCATCGAACGCACCGTAGCGGTCGACTCGGGTACAACGGTACAGGCCATCCGTGGCGGTATTGTCGATCACGTCGATGCAGAGCGTGTGGTGATCCGCGTGAACGATGAAGAAGACATCGCCGGCCAGGTGGGTGTCGATATCTACAACCTCATCAAGTACACCCGTTCGAACCAGAACACCAATATCAATCAGCGTCCCATCGTCAAGCGTGGCGATCACGTGGCCCGTGGCGACGTGCTGGCCGACGGCGCCTCGACCGATCTGGGCGAACTGGCCCTGGGCCAGAACATGCTCATCGCGTTCATGCCCTGGAACGGCTATAACTTCGAAGATTCGATCCTGATCTCCGAAAAAGTCGTGGCCGACGACCGCTACACTTCGATCCACATCGAAGAGCTTACGGTGGTTGCGCGCGATACCAAGCTGGGCGCCGAAGAAATCACGCGCGACATCAGCAATCTGGCCGAGACGCAATTGAATCGCCTGGATGATTCCGGCATTGTCTACATCGGCGCCGAAGTGCGTGCCGATGACGTGCTGGTCGGCAAGGTCACGCCCAAAGGCGAAACCCAGCTGACTCCGGAAGAAAAGCTGCTGCGCGCCATTTTCGGCGAGAAAGCCTCCGACGTGAAAGACACGTCGTTACGCGTGCCTTCGGGCATGGTCGGCACCGTCATCGACGTGCAAGTCTTCACACGTGAAGGTATCGAACGCGACAAGCGCGCTCAGTCCATCATCGACGACGAACTGCGCCGTTACCGCCAAGACCTCAACGATCAGCTGCGTATTGTCGAAAACGACACCTTCGATCGTATCGGCAAGTTCCTGGTCGGCAAAGTGGTCAACGGTGGTCCGCGCAAGCTGGCCAAGGGTACGGCTCTTACCAGCGAATACCTGGCCGAAGTCGACCGCTGGCAGTGGTTCGACGTGCGCCTGGCCGACGAAGCCCATGCAATCGTGCTCGAGCAGGCCAAGGAGTCGGTCGAGCAGAAGCGTCACGAGTTTGACCTTGCCTTTGAAGAAAAGCGCAAGAAGCTGACGCAGGGCGACGAACTGCCTCCCGGCGTGCTCAAGATGATCAAGGTCTACCTTGCCGTCAAGCGCCGCCTGCAGCCGGGCGACAAGATGGCCGGCCGTCACGGCAACAAGGGTGTTGTATCGCGCATCACTCCTATCGAAGACATGCCGCACATGGCCGACGGCACACCTGCCGACATCGTGTTGAACCCCCTGGGCGTTCCTTCGCGGATGAACGTGGGCCAGGTTCTGGAAGTGCATCTGGGCTGGGCCGCCAAGGGCGTGGGCTATCGCATTGCAGACATGCTCGAAGACGAAAAGAATGTCCAGATCAAGGATATCCGCACGTACCTCGAAAAGGTCTACAACAGCACTGGCGCCAAGGCTCGTATCGGTGAACTGACCGACGATGAAGTCATCGAAATGGCCACCAACCTGAAAAACGGCGTGCCTTTGGCAACGCCGGTCTTCGACGGTGCCACCGAAGGCGAAATCACCAAGATGCTGGAACTGGCTTACCCCGACGACATCGCCGAACGCCTCAACCTGACGGACACACGTTCGCAGGCCTGGCTGGTGGATGGCCGTACCGGCGAGCAATTCGAACGTCCGGTCACGATCGGCTACATGCACTATCTGAAACTGCATCACCTGGTTGACGACAAGATGCATGCGCGTTCTACTGGTCCGTACTCGCTCGTTACGCAGCAGCCACTGGGCGGTAAAGCCCAGTTCGGTGGACAGCGTTTCGGTGAGATGGAAGTCTGGGCGCTCGAAGCTTACGGTGCTTCGTACACGTTGCAGGAAATGCTTACCGTCAAGTCCGACGATATTGCAGGCCGGACCAAAGTGTACGAAAACATCGTCAAGGGCGACCACGTCATCGACGCCGGTATGCCGGAGTCGTTCAACGTTCTGGTCAAAGAAATTAGATCCCTGTCCCTGGACATGGATTTGGAGCGTAAATAATGAAAGCGCTACTCGATCTATTCAAACAAGTCTCGCAAGACGAGCAGTTCGATGCCATCAAGATCGGCATCGCATCGCCCGAGAAAGTGCGGTCGTGGTCTTTCGGCGAAGTTCGCAAGCCCGAAACGATCAACTACCGCACGTTCAAGCCCGAGCGCGACGGCCTGTTCTGCGCCAAGATATTCGGTCCGATCAAAGACTACGAATGCCTTTGCGGCAAGTACAAGCGTCTGAAGCACCGCGGCGTCATCTGCGAAAAATGCGGCGTTGAAGTCACCGTAGCCAAAGTGCGCCGCGAGCGCATGGGGCATATCGAACTCGCCAGCCCTGTGGCGCATATCTGGTTCCTCAAGAGCCTGCCTTCGCGCCTGGGCATGGTGCTGGATATGACCCTGCGCGATATCGAACGGGTCCTGTACTTCGAAGCATGGTGCGTTATCGAACCCGGCATGACCCCGCTCAAGCGCGGTCAGATCATGTCCGACGACGATTTCCTGGCCAAGACCGAAGAGTATGGCGACGATTTCCACGCCCTGATGGGTGCGGAAGCCGTGCGCGAACTCTTGCGCACCATCGATATCGACCGCGATGTCGAAATCCTGCGCGCCGAACTCAAGGCTACGTCGTCCGACGCCAAGATCAAGAAGATCTCCAAGCGTCTGAAGGTCCTGGAAGGCTTCCAGAAATCGGGCATCAAGCCCGAGTGGATGGTCATGGAAGTGCTGCCTGTGCTGCCGCCGGATCTGCGTCCGCTGGTGCCGCTGGATGGCGGCCGTTTCGCGACCTCCGACCTGAACGACCTGTACCGCCGCGTCATCAACCGCAACAACCGCCTGAAGCGCCTGCTCGAACTGAAGGCGCCGGACATCATCCTGCGCAACGAAAAGCGCATGCTGCAGGAATCGGTCGATTCCTTGCTGGATAACGGACGTCGCGGCAAGGCCATGACGGGCGCCAACAAGCGCCAGCTCAAGTCGCTGGCCGACATGATCAAGGGCAAGAGCGGACGTTTCCGTCAGAACTTGCTGGGCAAGCGCGTCGATTACTCCGGCCGTTCGGTTATTGTGGTGGGCCCGCAGCTCAAGTTGCATCAATGCGGCCTGCCCAAGCTGATGGCCCTGGAACTGTTCAAGCCTTTCATCTTCAATCGTCTTGAAATGATGGGCCTGGCCACGACGATCAAGGCTGCCAAGAAGCTGGTGGAAACGCAGGAACCGGTGGTCTGGGATATCCTCGAAGAGGTCATCCGCGAACACCCTGTCATGCTCAACCGCGCGCCTACTTTGCACCGTCTGGGTATTCAAGCTTTCGAGCCCGTGCTGATTGAAGGCAAGGCCATTCAGTTGCACCCGCTGGTTTGCGCGGCCTTCAACGCCGACTTCGACGGCGACCAGATGGCCGTACACGTGCCGCTGTCGCTGGAAGCCCAGCTCGAGGCCCGCACGCTGATGCTGGCGTCGAACAACATCCTGTTCCCGGCCAATGGCGAACCGTCCATCGTGCCGTCGCAGGATATCGTGCTGGGCCTTTACTACACGACGCGCGAGCGCACCAACGGCAAAGGCGAAGGCTTGTTCTTCACCGACGTCGCTGAAGTCCAGCGCGCATACGATAACCGTGAAGTCGAGCTGCAAAGCCGTGTCACTGTTCGTCTGAACGAGTACGAAAAAGACGAGCAGGGCGCATGGCAACCTGTGTTGCGCCGTTTCGAAACGACAGTGGGCCGCGCCTTGCTGTCCGAAATCCTGCCTCACGGACTGCCGTTCTCGGTTCTGAACCGTCCGCTCAAAAAGAAAGAAATTTCTCGCCTTATCAACCAGTCCTTCCGTCGCTGCGGTTTGCGCGCAACGGTGATCTTCGCCGACAAGCTGATGCAGTCGGGCTTCCGCCTGGCGACGCGCGGCGGTATCTCCATTGCCATGAGCGACATGCTGATCCCGTCGGTCAAGGAAGAAATCCTTGGCCAGGCCAGCAAGGAAGTCAAGGAAATCGACAAGCAGTACTCGTCGGGTCTGGTGACTTCGCAAGAGCGTTACAACAACGTGGTCGATATCTGGGGCAAGGCCGGCGATAAAGTCGGCAAGGCCATGATGGAGCAGCTCTCCACCGAGCCGGTAACCAACCGCCACGGCGAAGAAGTACGCCAGGAATCGTTCAATTCCATCTACATGATGGCCGACTCCGGCGCGCGGGGCTCCGCTGCACAGATACGGCAGCTGGCCGGTATGCGCGGCCTGATGGCCAAACCTGACGGTTCGATTATCGAAACGCCTATTACCGCCAACTTCCGTGAAGGTCTTAACGTACTCCAGTACTTTATTTCCACCCACGGGGCACGTAAGGGTCTGGCCGACACCGCTCTTAAAACAGCGAACTCGGGCTACCTCACGCGCCGTCTGGTCGACGTGACGCAGGATCTGGTCATCACGACATCCGATTGCGGCACTACCCGCGGCTATCTGATGAAAGCCCTGGTCGAAGGCGGTGAAGTCATCGAACCGTTGCGCGACCGCATTCTGGGCCGCGTGGTTGCCGCCGATATCGTCAATCCTGAAAACCAGGAAACCGCGTTGGCTGCCGGCACGCTGCTGGACGAAGACCTCGTCGAATACATCGACAGCCTGGGCGTGGACGAGGTCAAGGTGCGTACGCCCCTTACCTGCGAAACGCGCCATGGCTTGTGCGCCCACTGCTATGGCCGCGACCTGGGTCGTGGCAGCATGATCAACCGCGGTGAGGCTATCGGCGTTATCGCCGCCCAGTCCATCGGGGAGCCGGGCACGCAGCTCACGATGCGTACCTTCCACATTGGTGGCGCAGCATCGCGTAACGCCATGGCCAGCTCCGTGGAAACGAAGTCTGCAGGTACCATCGGCTTTGCCATCGGCCTGCGCTACGTTACCAATGCCAAGGGCGATCGCGTTGCCATCTCGCGCTCGGGCGAAATCGTCATTTTTGACGATAACCGCCGCGAACGCGAACGCCACAAGATCCCGTACGGTGCAACGATCGCCGTCGGCGACGGCGATGTCGTCAAGGCCGGCCAACGTCTTGCAAGCTGGGATCCGCTTACCCGTCCGATTGTCTCGGAGTATGCGGGGCAGGTGCGGTTCGAGAACATCGACGAAGGCGTGACGGTCGCCAAGCAATTGGACGAAGTCACTGGTCTGTCGACGCTCGTGGTCATTACGCCCAAGACTCGCGGCGGCAAGGTCATGATGCGTCCGCAGATCAAGCTTCTGAATGATGCGGGCGAAGAAGTCAAGATTGCCGGCACAGATCATTCGGTGAACATCACCTTCCCGGTCGGTGCGCTGATTACCGTGCGTGATGGCATGCAGGTTGCCATCGGTGAAGTTCTGGCGCGTATTCCACAAGAATCGCAAAAGACGCGCGATATCACCGGCGGTTTGCCACGCGTGGCCGAGCTGTTCGAAGCGCGTTCACCGAAAGACGCCGGCATGCTTGCCGACGTCACCGGTACCGTTTCTTTCGGTAAGGACACCAAGGGCAAACAGCGTCTGGTCATCACCGACCTGGACGGCGTCAGCCATGAATTCCTGATTCCCAAGGAAAAACAGGTGCTCGTGCATGACGGCCAAGTCGTGAACAAGGGCGAAATGATCGTCGACGGCCCGGCCGACCCGCACGATATCCTGCGTTTGCAGGGTATTGAGCGACTCGCCAGCTACGTGGTCAATGAAGTCCAGGACGTGTACCGTTTGCAAGGCGTGAAGATCAACGACAAGCACATCGAAGTGATTGTTCGTCAGATGCTGCGCCGCGTGAACATCACCAACGCCGGCGACACCAGTTTCATTACGGGCGAGCAGGTCGAGCGTTCCGAGCTGCTCAACGAGAACGATCGCATGGAAGCCGAAGGCAAGATTCCAGCCACGTACGACAACGTACTGCTGGGCATCACCAAGGCATCGCTGTCGACCGATTCGTTCATCTCGGCGGCCTCGTTCCAGGAAACCACACGGGTTCTCACGGAAGCGGCAATCATGGGCAAGCGCGACGATTTGCGCGGCCTGAAAGAAAACGTGATTGTCGGCCGCCTGATACCTGCCGGTACGGGTATGGCGTATCACATGGCGCGCAAAGACAAAGAGGCCCA
>JAKFDW010000205.1:0-12868 GCA_036675955.1 Orrella sp.
GCGGCGGCGCTGATAGCGTTCAGCAGTTTGTCGGTATCGTCCCATTCAGGCGTAACACCATAGAGACCTTTGGGAAATCGTAGCAATGCGTTCATGGTGCGGACCGGTTGATGAGGCGATGACCCATGCCTGGCTGAAATGAGCGCGACGCCAGCGTGGCGGGCGCGGACAGGGCGGTATCGACGGCTTGCTGGACTTCGAGGCCGCGCGCCAGTTGCGCCGTGATGGCGCAGGTCAGGGGGCCGTCGGCGTCGTTCAGCCGCGTCGGCGGTGCTTGCCAGGGCCAGCTGAGTGTCTGGCTGTCCGGGCCCTGCAATTGATAGCTGCCGTGGCCGGGACGCAAGGGCGCCCCGCTGGTCAAGACCCACTTTGCGCCGAACTGCAGCAGCGCCTCGACCGGCGTGTCGGCGTCGGCGCCTGCAAACACTCCCTGGGACTGCCACTGTGCCAGCAAGTTGTAGTCCACCACCACAATGTCGGTTTGAGGCAACAGCAGTTCGAAAAGCGCCAGTTGCACATCTTCGGCATCGATATCGGTGATCAGTGACTCATCGGGGAAGGCCGTGAGATGCAAAACGAGTGGAACATGGGTGTAATCGGCCGCTATTTGCGCAAGCGCACTTACTGATTCCGTTGTATAAAGTGGACCGACCTTTATGGCGTTTACCGTCATGTCCTCGAGCAGGCAGCGAGCCTGGTCGTCTATCAGCTCCGCCGCGACCGGCTGGATCTCTTCTGTGCTGGCGGTATCCTGTACAAGAATGGCGGTCAGTGCACTGAGTGCATGACAGCCCAGAGCCGCACAGGTAACCGCGTCGGCGGGCAGGCTACTGGCGCCGCTGGGGTCGAAAGGGCCGAAAATGAGCACTAACGGTGGGATCGATGCTTGCACAGCGTTGATATTCACAAGATTCCTGCAAAGCCCTGGGAAAAATCCATGGCGTTGCTATTGGGTTTAGTAACATTAACCCCATTCTAATAGAACCATCCCAACTCCGCGGATTTGGGGTGAAATTTTCAGTGAGTAATAAAAATGCGTACATGGATGTGTTTAATTTGCGGTTGGATCTATGATGAGGAAGCGGGCCTCCCGGAAGAGGGGATCGCACCGGGTACTCTCTGGGAAGATGTGCCTCCGAACTGGGTCTGCCCGGAATGCGGCGCACGCAAGGAAGATTTTGAACTGATCGAGGTCTGATACGGTCTAGATCAATACGGTGTTTGAACTTTGATCCAGGAGGGCGAGTCATGGTTTCCACAGTCAATCGGCCCGAGGCCGAATCAAGCGTTGACTTGTCCCAGCAACTCTTGGTGGCCATGCCGGGCAGGGTATCCGGCAACCTGTCCAATACGGTCATCTACGTTTGCGAGCATACCGAACACGGTGCGTTGGGGCTGGTCATCAATAGGCCAACCGATCTCACGCTGGGCGATCTGCTCAAGCGCATCGAACTCGATCTGGCCCTCGAAATAGGGCCGGTGGCCGATGCGCCGGTGTTCTTTGGCGGGCCGGTACAGACCGACAGGGGCTTTGTGCTGCATGCCCCGGTGGGCGGCTACAGCTCCAGCATTCAATTGGGCGATGTGGCGCTCACCACATCGCGCGACGTCCTGCAGGATGTCGCCAATGGCCGTGGGCCGGCCATGTTGCTGGTCACCCTGGGCTATGCAGGTTGGGGCGCGGGTCAGCTGGAAAGCGAAATGTCGCAGAATGCATGGCTCAATGTGGCCGCCAATACCGAGATCTTGTTCAATACTCCGTCGGAGAGCCGCTACGAGGCAGCCTTGGCGCAGTTGGGTATCGATCCGCTCATGCTGGCGGGCGATGCGGGCCATGCCTGAAGAAACGTTACTGGCTTTCGACTACGGTACGAAAAAAATCGGCGTTGCCATCGGCAATACACTGACGCGCCGGGCGCGTCCGCTGGAAATCCTCATGCCCACCACGCGCGAGCAGCGATTCGCGGCCATCGCGCGCTTGCTGGAGACGTGGCAGCCCCACCGGGTGGTGGTGGGTTTGCCTCTTACCATTGCCGGCGAAACGCAGCATGCCACCTTGCGCTGCCGGCGGTTTGCCAACCAGTTGCATGGTCGTTTCGGGGTAATGGTGGAACTCGTTGACGAGCGCGGATCCAGCGTGGAAGCCCAAGAGCTGCTGGGTACGAATGCTCCCGACGACGCTGTTGCCGCGGCAGTGATCCTGCAGCGCTATCTTGATGCACTGACTCCGGCTGACTGATCGGCGGAAAAATCCCAAAGAGAATAATTTGACCGTCCTGTTATTTGTGCCGCGAGCGGTGCTTCTTATTATCTGGCTATTGTTGGGACTGCTGCTGGTTTTGCTTTTTTTCCCTTATTGCGGCCTGGCGGCCCGATCCGCCATCACGCGCCGGTGGTCCCGCATCCTGCTGCTTTTTTCCGGTGTTCGCGTCAAGGTCTACGGAGAACCTGTGGCCCGGGGTCCAGCGCTTTGGGTCGCCAATCATGTGTCGTGGATCGACATTTTCGTTATCAATAGCGTTCGTTCGACCTCTTTTATTGCCAAGAGCGAAATCAAACATTGGCCCATCATCGGGTGGCTGGTGGCCGGTTCCGGCACGGTATTCATCGAACGGGGCCATCGTCACGCGGTACGCGAGGTAGGCCGGCAGATGAAGGCCTGTTTCGAACGAGGGGAGATTGTTGGGCTGTTTCCCGAAGGCACGACGTCTCCGGGCTTCGACCTGGCGCCTTTTCACTCCAGTCTGTTCGATGCGGCGATTCGCGCCAATGTCGATATTCAGCCCGTGGCATTGCGCTTTTTTCACCGTGGCCGACGCAGCGACTATGTCGCTTTCGTGGGCGAGCAGAGCCTGCTTCACAACATGTGGCGATTGCTCGGCACGACGGGCGTGGTGATCGAGCTTGAATTCCTTGCGGTGATGGACGCAGACTATTGCGCGCAGCACGGCCGCAGCAAGGTCGCCGCACATGCCCACCATGTAGTTCGACAGGCGATTGTGCGGCGCTCGCGCTAAAAAAGCCTGCTGGCCAGCCGGTACTTAGTGGTCTTTCGGCTGTTGATACTGCTCGCAGGGAATTTGCACGATTTTGTGATCGTGCAGGCGCATGGCGGTCAGTTGGCGGCCCCAGACGCAGCCCGAATCCAGGCAGATGACGTCCGGGCGTATCATCAGGCCCAGGGTCGACCAGTGTCCGAACACAATGGTGTCTTGCGTGGGAGTCCGCTTAGGCACGTCGAACCAGGGCATCAGCTGCCCATTGTTGACCGGAGCGCCTTTGAAGGTGAACTCCATATGGCCGTTCTTGTCGCACATGCGCATGCGTGTCATGGCGTTGATGATGACGCGCAGGCGCTTGCCGCCCTGGAAATCGTCTTTCCAATGCACAGGCTCGTTGCCGTACATCTTGCCCAGCATGGCCTTCCAGTCAGGTCCGCGCAAGGCTTGCTCGACCTCTTGAGCCAGCCCCAGGGTTTTTTCGACAGTCCACTTGGGCAGCACGCCGGCGTGGACCAGCAAGTGCTGCTGCTCGTAGTGAGCCAGTGGGCAATGCCTTAACCAGTCGATCATTTCTTGCGCATCCGGTGCGTTCAGGATGTCGTCCACGGTGTCGGATTTGCCGGGCTTGCGCACACCTGCCGCAATGGCCAGCAAGTGAAGATCATGATTTCCCAGCACGGAAACAGCGCGGTCGCCCAGAGCCATGACGGTTTTCAGTGTGGCCAGGGAGTTCGGACCCCGGTTGACCAGGTCGCCGGCGAACCAGAATCTGGCATCCGGCTCGGCGCGGATATCAGGATGCGTCAGCAGTTCGCGCAAGGGCTGGTAGCAGCCTTGCAGATCGCCGACCATCCAGATGCTGGACGATGTGGTCTTTGTATGGCCTGTCATGCTGCAGACTTGCTCCATGGCCAACGGGTCTGGTTGAAACGCCGCACATTGTGCTGGTTTTCCATCAGGATGAGAGCGCCCAGCGCCAGGCACAATGCGCCCAGGTTCGGTACGAGCGCAGTGACCCATGGCGCCCATTTACTGAGCATGCCGACATTGAGCGCCAGCTGGTTCAGCATGAAGAAGCCGACACCCAGCAGAATGCCGATGAAAACCTTGCTGCCGACGCCACCGCGCCGGGTCTGCATGAAACCTATAGGCGCCGCGATGGTGATCATTACCAGCAAAGTGAAGGGGTAGGCCATCTTGCGCCACAGGGCGACCACTTGCCGGTCGGTCTGCAGTCGATTGTTCTCGAGATAATCGATGTAGTCCAGCAAGTCGAGGATGGACATGCGCTCTGGCGTCAGAATACGTGCAATGAGCCGTTCGGGGGTAAGCGTGGTTTGAAGCACGCGGCTGTCCAGTGTCTGCAACTGTGTCAACGGCGCATCCGGCTTCCTGGCGTCGGCCAGGGCCGATACCGAACTGGCGGCGATTTGAGTCTGGGTAATCTGGCGCAGTACCAGGGTGCCGGCCGTGAAGTGGCCTTGTTTCGCCTGGGAAAACGTCGCCAGAGTCTGGCCCTTGTGAAACTCGTACAGGGTGACGTCGGCTACGTCGCCATTGGCTTTCAGTTGCGCAATGTTGATGATGCGGGTGCCGCCATCGGCATCGGATTCCTTGAACCAGTAACCGCTGTTCAATTGGCCTCCGCCCGACCTGCCCAGCAGGGTCAGGCTGGCTTCGCTGGATTTTATTTCGGCGGCCGGTGTAATGACCTCCGAAAGCAGGAAGGCGCCAAGAACCAGCGGTATCGTCACGACCCACAACATGGTCAGCAGCTTCATGCCACTGACCCCCGAGACGCGCAGGATTACAAGCTCATTGCGCTGCGCCAGTCCGGCCAGGGCCAGAATGGCTCCAATCAGCAAACCTATGGGAAGCAGGTCGTAAAGCCGTGTAGGAAGCGCCAGCGCCTGCATGTAGAACAGATTCAGCAAAGTGAATTTGCTGCCCACACTGTCCAGTTCTTCAATCAGCGCGAAAAAAGTGAATAGCCCGATCAGCGCCATGAGGACCACGGCGCTGGAGCGGTAGATTTCGCTGGCTAAATAACGGCGGGCGGTGCGCATGTAGTTGCTTGATACCTGAAACGAAAGTGGACGGCGAAAGGCTAAAGCTTAACATTTGCGGGTTCCAGCCGGGGTCGTTCATTTGGGTATGGCCACCAGCCGCATGCGTTTTTGTATGGTGGCGGTACGAGACCGGAGATAAGAAGTCTTGCGACTTTCGTAGTAGACGGGATTAGGCAGCATGGCGGCCAGCTGAGCGGCCTGGTACTGGCTTAGCCGCGCCGCACTGACGCCGTAGTAATGCCGTGCGGCGGCTTCCGCGCCGAACACATTGCCGCCCCATTGCGCGATGTTCAGGTACAGCTCAAGTATGCGCTGCTTGCTCATGACGAATTCGATCATGTAGGTAAGCACGAGTTCCTGTCCTTTGCGCAAATAGCTGCGTGAGGTCGATAGAAATAAATTCTTGGCCAGTTGCTGAGTTATGGTCGAGCCGCCGCGCATCTTGCTCTTGCCTTTTTCGGCCTGTTTTTGGTTGTATTCCCAGGCCTTGCGGATAGCGTCCCACTCGACGCCTTCATGATCGGTGAAGTTGGAATCCTCGGATGCCACTACAGCGCGCTTGAGAGACTTGCTGATGTCTTGATAGGGCACCCATTGATACTTCAGGTCGGCCTTGGGGTCGGAAAGGCGCAGTTCGGCCAGGGTCGCGTCCATGAAAGCACTGCTGCCGGGATTGCGCACACTGAGCCAAAGAACCATGATGAAAAGCCCGAACTGATAGAGCAGCAGGGCGGCAAATGCCGTCAGCAATGCAACACTTACGACCTTGGTCTTGTTTATCTTGCGCGCAGCCATGGACGTCAATTCTGGCGAGGCTGCTGGCGCAAGGCTTGCAGCACCGCATCTATGTCGGGCGTGACGCCGTGCCAGATGGCAAAGCTGGCCGCTGCCTGCCCGACCAGCATGCCCATGCCGTCGGCCACTGTTTGCGCACCTTGCGCGGCGGCTTGCTTCATGAACGGCGTGGCCTCAGGCCCGTACACCATGTCATAGGCCAGGGATGCGGGCTTATACAAGCCGCCGGGCAAATCAGGCGCGGTCTGCCCCAGACTGCTTGACGTTGCATTGATGACTATGTCCCAGGATCCATCGGCCTCATCCAGGCCGCCGCAAGACAGGCGCGGGGACACCTCGGGCATCTGTTCGATCAGATGCCGGTGCAGGGTTTGCGCACGCTCGGGATTGCGGTTTACAACGCGCAACTGGTCGCAGCCGGCATCGAGCAATGGAAAAATGACACCTCGGGCGGCGCCGCCGGCTCCGACCAACAGTATTTTTTTGTTCTTCGGCGAGTGCCCCAGTCGCTGCAAATCGGTCAGCAGGCCTACGCCGTCCGTATTGCAGCCGTGCAGATTGCCCTGCTCCATCCACAAGGTATTCACCGCAGCTGCCACGCGTGCCCGGGGGGTAAGATGGGGTTGGACCAAGGCGAAGGCCTCTTCCTTGAACGGCACCGTAACGTTAAGGCCTTGGCCTCCCCGGGCGAAGAATTCTTCCACGGTCAGGGCGAACCCGTCGAGCGGCGCTTTTATTTTCTCGTACGAGATTGCCAGGCCGGTTTGCCGTGCAAAAAGCTCATGTATAAGGGGGGAACGGCTGTGTTCGATGGGATTGCCGATTACGGCGTAGCGTTTGAGCGTTATGGCGCGGTTCACGGCGTATTGGTTTCCAATTGCTGGTTTACGAAGTGCCATGTTCGAGTAATGGCGAACACATCGGTATTGCGGGCCATGGTTGCCGGCAACGGGGCGAATGGCGCAGCCAGCTGCACAATGCGAGCGGCAGCCAGGTTCAGTATGGCGTGTTCCGAGGGGCGGTCGATTTCGATGCGTTCCAGAGAGCCGTCCTTGCGTATGTAGACCGTAAGCTGCAAGTCGCCGTATACCTTGCCGCGCGCCTCTCTGGGGTAATGCTCGGTGCCCAGCAATTCGATCTTCTGGCGCCACGCCTCCACATAGGCGGCATAGTCGACGGCTTGCGTCGACGGCCCGGAGAATTGGCGTCGGGGTTGGGCGTTGTAGCGTTCTATGCGTTCCTTCAACGCGCTTATCTGTGCGTTGACCACTCGGGATTCCTGCGATACATCGTCGGCGCCGAACTCGCTGGATGGCTCGGATAGGTCCGGTTTCTGGCGTTCGGGGAGAACTTTGTGCTGCGCCGTCAATTGCGTGTAGAGCCTGAGCTGTTCGGCCTCCAGTTCCTGCTGCTTTTTGCGCAGGGCGGCCAGCACCACCTCTTCGGCCGACTCGGCCGTGCGCGGCAAGGGTGAGCTTGCTTGCCCGGCCTCGGCCTGGCCGCCGCCATTGAGCATGTCCTGCGCCAGCATCTTGGGCTTGATGGGGGCCGCCGTGCTGCGTGCATTGACCAGGGTGACTTCCAGTGTATTCACGGGAGCCTTCGGAGGAACAGGCCTGGAGAAATGCAAGGTCAGGACGGCCGCATGGATGGCCAGCGACAGCAGCATCGCAATGCGCAAATAGTCGTTGCGCGGCATGCGAACCCGTAACAGCAGTGCGGAAAGCATAGACATGTCTGGCCCGTACTGAAAAACATCAGACTATTGCAGTTTCGCGCAGCCGGCAATCCAGCTCAAGCGCCAGTTCATCGAAGCCCAATATGTCCAGCGTGATGACCTGTCCGCGTTCGAGCTCGGGCAGGCCGGGGATGCGGGTTACCAGCGGCGCACAGCTCAGGCGTACGAGATCATCGCGCAACACGCTGGCCTGCACAGTGCGCAAGCCTTGTTGTTGCAGCCAGCGCAGGCACCAGTAGCGTTCCATGGCCGACTGATAGTCGCTCCATACCGTGTATTGCGATTCGAAAGCGCCGATAATGGCGAACAGATCGGCATCCTTGGGTTTGAACGGGGCCACCAGCCTGGCGGAAACACCATGTTCGACGGTGGCAATCAATTGCCATTGATTGACCAGGTCGACATAGCGACGCAGGGGCGAAGTGCACCATGCATACTGGGGCACGCCTATCGATTCGTGCGGCAGGGCATGCGTGGACATGCGTACACGGCCCATTTGCTGGGAGCGGTAAATGCCGGGCACGCCATGTTGCGCCAGCAGGCCTCCCCAGATGTTATTGGTCATGATCATATATTCGGCAACCAGCCGGTCCAGCGGTGCATTGCGGCGGCGCGGAACGAGTTGCACAGGTGTGTCGGGATCGTCGTAAGGACCATCCAGCACAAAGGAATATTCGACCCGATTGTTGTTTTCGGGCTTGCCGCGCACTTCTTCGCGCTGTTTCGACAGGTGCTGCGCGTAAGCCCATAGAGGCCGCAGCCACTCGGCATACGGCAAGTCGGATTGCGGGTCGGCCAGAGCCTCGTCGGTGACGAACTCGTCGAGCAGATTATGCCGCAGGTTTTCGCGCACCAGTATGCGTTCGATCCGGGTTTCCGTTGAGAGCAGTTCGCCAGTGGCCAGATTTGCCGTTACGTACAGCGACAGGGCAGGCTTGGGCTTTCCGGCGTCCAGCGAGAACGCATCGATCAATTCATTGGGCAGCATGGGGATTTTCAGGCCCGGTATATATACCGTCGACATGCGTGTCCGGGCGAGCTTGTCCAGATCGCTGCCACGGGTGATGGCCAGGCCCGGCGCCGCAATGTGCACGCCAATTCTCACGATGTCGCCATCGAGCCGCGTTACAGACAGTGCGTCGTCCACTTCGGTCGTACTGGTGTCGTCGACCGAGTAGGCAACTACGTCTGCTGTGGGCAGGTCGGCGCTGATTTCGCCGACCTGCACCGGTGCAAACTGTGTACCTTTGGGGAAGTTTGCAGTCATGAAGCGGTGCTGGTGCACAGCCAGGGCATGCGGCCAGGCGCCCAACTGCAACAGGAGCTTTTCGGGATTGGTGTTCAGCTGTTCGATCGCGGCTTCAAAGGCCTTCCACTGCAGCGTATTTTTGTCGGGACGCGTCAGCAGCGCATGGGCGACCTCGGCAATGGCCTCGGGCAATTGTCCGGCGACCAGTTGTTCGGTCCACTCTTGTTGCTGGGCAGCCTGTTTCTGCTTTTTCTCGATTGCCGCCAGTGCCGCCGCCAGGATGTCGGGCGGCGCCGGACGGTATTGTCCTTTTCCACGCCGGTGGAAATAAGCGGGTGCACTGTTCAAGGCGAAGATCAGGCCGGCCTTCTCGACCGCGCTGGGTGCGTGCCCGAAATAATCCTGGGCAAACGTGGCGGCGTCGAACTCTTCCTGTGGGGCGCATTCCCAAAGAAAATCGATCTCCAGAGTCTGGGCGAGGTCGCGCGCCTGCTCGAGCATGATGGCGGGTGCCGGCTGCTCGAAGCTGAACAGAACGCTGGTGTTCTTGATTTTGCTGCGCTTGCCGGATTCCGACTCCACCTGCATGGTGGAGTCGCTTTGCGAAAAAATCTTTTCCGCCTTGAAGTTTCCGCTGTCTTCGTAAAGAACGTACATAATTTTCCATCAGGACATGCGTTGCGGCATGTCGGTTTGTGTCGGATTCGGGCGGGCGCCCAAAGCAAACGCCAGAACTTCCGGCAGCCATTGCGGGAAGTCGGACAAGCCGTGGTCGCCGCCTTCGAGTATATGGCCCTGGCTACCCGCATACCACTCGGCCATTTCGTGCCAGTCGAGCACTTCGTCGCCCTTGGCTGCCAGCAAATAGTACCGCTCAGGGCGGGTCGGTTTTCCTACCGCCATCTCTGCCAGCTCGTCGACGTATTCGGGCAGGAAAACAAACGGATCCGTCGAATGATACAGCGTGTGCTCGCCGACCTGTGTCGCCAGATCGCGGGCGGCATAGACGGCCGGATTCAGCACGACCGCGCGGCACTTCCAGTGTTCGGCCAGGCAAGTGGCGTAGTAGCCGCCCAGCGACGAACCGACAATAGTGAGAGCGTGTTCAGGCTGCAGGCCTTTGTTCTTTACAGCCTGTTCTATCAGGTGGTTGGCCAGGGCAATGGCGTGTTGCGGACTGGCGGGCAACTGGGGACAGATCCAGTCCTGGCTCAGGCCGCGGTCGTGCATGGCTTGTGCCATAAGCATGGCCTTGCTGGACTTGGGCGATGAACGGAAACCGTGCAGGTACAGGATCATGGCGCATATTCCTTCAGGGTTGCAGGCGGTCGAGAAGCTTTTGATGTATGCCGCCAAAGCTTCCGTTGCTCATTACCAGAATAGAATCCCCGGGCTCCGCTGACAAGCATATGGCATCGATAAGTTTGTCTACGTCATCGTAGGCCGATGCGCGCTCGCCCAACGGGGCCAATACGAGGGCTGGGTTCCAGCCCAGCGCATGTTTGCCCCCTGAAGCGCCAAAGCAGAATGTAAGGTCGGCTTCTTGCAGGGCGGCAGGCAGGCGGGCGGCCATGGTGCCCAGCTTCATGGTGTTGGAGCGTGGCTCGATGACGGCCAGGATGCGCTGGGAGCCCGTTTGCTTGCGCAAGCCCTGCAGTGTCGTGGCGATGGCGGTGGGGTGGTGCGCGAAATCGTCGTAGACCTTGATGCCGTTGACAGTCCCGCGCAGCTCCATGCGTCTTTTGACGCCCTGGAAAGCCGAGAGCGCTTCGATTCCATCCTGCGGTGCAACACCGAGGTGCCCGGCCGCGGCGAGAGCGGCCAGGGCATTCATGCGGTTGTGTTCGCCGGTAAGGTCCCAATGCAGGGTGCCAACGGGGGCGTTGTCGACGATGATCTCAAAATCGCTGGAATGCGCGTTGGGACCGGCTTGCCATTGGCCCTGAGGCCCGAAGGTCTGTACTGGCGTCCAGCAGCCACGCGACAAGACCCGGTCCAGCGACTCGCAAGCGGCCGGGCGAATGATGCGGCCCTGGGACGGTATGGTGCGAACCAGATGGTGGAACTGGGTTTCGATGGCCGACAGGTCCGGAAAAATATCGGCGTGATCGAACTCCAGGTTGTTCAGCACAGCCGTACGGGGCCGGTAATGCACAAACTTCGAGCGTTTGTCGAAAAAAGCCGTGTCGTACTCGTCGGCCTCGATCACAAAGAACTTTCGGTCCGGCCGATATCGTGCCGACACCTTCAAGTCGGCGGCAATGCCGCCGATGAGGAAATTGGGTTCCATGCCGGCGTGCTCGAGTATCCAGGCCAGCATCGAACTGGTGGTGGTCTTGCCATGCGTGCCGGCGACCGCCAGCACATGCTGGCCTTGCAGTATCTCCGCACCCAGCCATTGGGGCCCTGATGTATAGGGCAAGCCCTGGTCCAGTATGGCTTCCATCAGTGGATTGCCGCGGGTGACGACGTTGCCGACAATGTAAAGGTCGGGCTTCAAGTCTACCTGAGCAGCGTCGAAGCCTTCGATCAGGCGTATGCCTTGCTCCCTGAGCTGAGTGCTCATGGGAGGGTAAACCCCCGTATCGCATCCTGTGACGGTATGGCCCGCTGCCCGGGCGATAAGCGCCAGGCCCCCCATGAACGTTCCGCAGATGCCAAGAATATGTAAATGCATTGTTTTCCTCCGGCGCCTATTGTAGTCAGTCGGATGAAAACCCAGACACCGGCGCCGAAGGACCGTGTTGTTGCCGCGGCACGGTACAGGAGGCGGTACGCCGGGTGCTATCATGAATGTGCTTCTGATTACCTCTGGACTGGACGATATGAAAAGGCGAGAATTCCTGCGCTACGCGGCCGCGGCCGCCGCAGCTACCGCGTTGCCACTGCAGTCGGCATACGCCGCCGCTTTGCCTCCCGACCCCTTTTACGCCAACGATTTTCCGGATCTTCAAGGCCGGCAAGTTGAGTTTTCCCGTTATCTGGGCAAGCCCCTGGTCTTGAACTTCTGGGCAACCTGGTGTGCGCCTTGCGTGAAAGAAATGCCCGACCTGGATGCCCTGCACAAAAAGTACGGCAATGTCGGCTTCGTGGGTCTGGCGGTCGATACGCTGGTAAACGTCGAAAAGTTTGGAACGAAGGTGCAGGTGTCGTATCCTTTGCTCATCGCCGGGCATGGCGGCATCAAGCTGATGCGTTCCTTGGGCAACAAGCAGGGCGGGCTGCCGTTCACGGTGGTGTTCGACAAGCACGGCCAGGTAGCCAAACGGCTCCTGGGCCAGATCAAGCCCGCGGAACTGGACCGGATCATCGCCGATCTGGGATGAAACCGAAGCGAAAATTGCTAGGCTTTAATGGACAAATACGCCTTTTTAGCGTAAAAAGGCGGTCTGTCTTCATAAAAAATCCGCAATGGCGCAGCACATTCTTGTTTTGCACGGCCCCAACCTCAACCTGCTCGGCACACGCGAGCCAGAGGTCTACGGACGACACACTTTGAACGATATCAACCAGCGCTTACAGCAGTTGGCCACCGAAAACGGCGCAAGCTGCACCGCATTTCAAAGTAATCACGAAGGCGGCCTTGTCGATCGCGTGCAGGCTGCAAGCCAGGACGGCACCGACTTCATACTCATCAATGCTGCGGCATACACCCATACCAGCGTAGCCCTTCGAGACGCGCTGGCAGCCGTCAGCATCCCTTTTATCGAAGTGCATTTATCGAATGTGCATAAGCGGGAGCCTTTCCGGCACCATTCCTTCCTGGCCGACAAGGCAGTAGGAGTGGTGGCTGGGCTGGGATCCTTCGGGTACGAAGCGGCCTTGCGCTATGCTTTGGCAAACTGAGCGCAGCGCAATCTCTTTTAATCTTTAATCATTATGCCTGCTCTGTGCGATGGCAGCAGAGCAGTGCCACGGGAAGTTCGTATGGACCTAAGAAAACTGAAAACCTTGATTGACCTGGTTGCCGAGTCGGGCATAGCCGAACTCGAAATTACCGAGGGCGAAGGCAAGG
>JAKFDW010000206.1:0-6876 GCA_036675955.1 Orrella sp.
GCTTGAAGGCATGCCCAAGCACCAGGCGTCGGTCTGGGGCAAATACCGCTTCGCCATCGGCGAGGTAGACGGACTGTCTGCCGGCGCCGGCGTACGCTGGCTGGGCGACTTCCAGGATGGAGAGGCGCCCCGCACGCCCAGCGTGACCCTGGTCGATGCCATGCTGGCCTACGAAACGCCGTCGTGGCGCTATGCCATCAACGCCAACAACCTGTTCGACAAAACCTACGTCAGCACCTGCCTGAGCCGGGGCGACTGCTGGTATGGCTCACGCCGTTCCATTGTGGCGAGTGCAACGTACAGGTTCTGATTGGCATGCTCGGGCAGCAACGCAAGGCGGACGATCCATCGCGTACGTCGGCAGGCCGCGAAAAACCGAGCCCTGGCGGAAAGCGCTGAAGCAGGCAGCTAAAGCGCGTTGACATCACCGGACTTATGGCCACGGGACATACCACTGCAGTCTCTGTCTAACTAGACACCAGCTGCCAGTCTGCGCTATAGCGTCGCTCTTATCAACACCTCGGCGATTCAAATAATCCGCGAGGCATCTCGATATTTGTTTCCGTGTGCGGCTCTTGCCTGTTACAGCATGCCGTCCTAAAAACCGGCGTCCCGTAGCGGCTGCTAGCGGTAGATTGTCACGATTTTTTTGGGCCCCCTCGCCACGAGTACGGCTGCCAATTTCAGCAAGCTGGGGTTAGTCCGCATATCGTCGATCACGTTTTTCCGTTTAACGTATACGCAGATAAATTTATAGACGCATGCACTGTAACGACCAGCTCATTCCATGAAAGCACATTCGAACAAAATCCAGTCCGAAAAGCATGACGCTGTATCCCTGTCAGAGCGGGCGAGTCATGAACTTCGCCGCCGTATCCTGGACAACATGTGGCCACCGGGGTATCAGGCGCTTGAGCAGGAAGTCGCATTGGCTCTAGGTATGAGCCGGACGCCAGTACGCGAGGCGTTAATTTGTCTGCAGAACGAAGGCCTGATCGAACTGCTGCCGCGTCGCGGCATGCGTGTACTTCCCGTGTCGCCCGAGGACATGCGCGAAATCTATGAAGTACTTACCGCTCTCGAGTGTGCTGCGGTAGAGATGGTTGCGAGGCGCAAACCCACGACGCAACAACTTCAGCCTCTTATGGATGCAACGCGCGACATGTCGCATGCCCTTGACGGCGACGATGCAGATCTGGACAAGTGGGCGGAAGCCGACGAAAGATTTCATGAACAGTTGTTGATACTGTGCGGAAACCGGCATCTGCACGACACGGTCTTGAATTATTGGGATCGCGCCCATCGTGCGCGCATGTTCACCCTTAGGTTGCGGCCTAAACCGGTCAATTCCACACGCGAGCACCTGGAGCTGGTCGAGCGATTGCGCGCCGGCGATGCAGAAGGCGCGGAAAAGGTCAACCGCGCGCATCGCGAACGGGCCAGCATGGAACTTCTTGCACTTTTCGAACGTTTTAACCTTCAACAACTATAACGATGACACAAAAATATTCCATTGCAGTACTGCCCGGGGACGGTATCGGCCAAGAGGTCATGGGCGCCGGCCTTGCCGTATTAAAAGCCTTAGAACCGAAAATAGGCCGCTGTTTCGATGCGCGCACTCTGCCCGCCGGCGCACAGCACTATCTTGACTGCGGCGTATCGCTTCCCGAATCCACCCTCGAGGCCTGCCGTTCGTCGGATGCTATTTTGTTCGGGGCCATGGGTCTGCCACATGTTCGCGCAGGGGACGGAACCGAAATCATCCCTCAGTTGGACATCCGCTTTGCGCTGGACTTATACGCCGGAGTGCGCCCTATCCGTACGTTCGCCGGACTGCCGATCCCGCTATCCAGTCCTCAGGCCACCACCATAGACCTGGTGCTTGTGCGCGAAAACACGGAAGGCTTGTTCTACGCACGCGGGCGAGGCGAAGTCCAGGCAGACACCGCGGTATTCGACACCATGAAGATCTCGCGCGAAGGTACGGCACGAGTCTGTGATTTCGCATTCGGGCTTGCCGAACGCCGCAAGGCGCAAGGTCGCCGCGGGCACCTTACCAGTGTCGACAAGGCCAATGTGTTTCGCTCGATGGCATTCTGGCGCAAGATATTTGAAGAGCGCGCGGCGAAGTTTCCAACGATCTCCACGGACAGCGCCTATGTGGACGCGATGGCGCTAAACCTCATTTTGAAGCCCTGGCAATACGATGTGCTGGTAACCGAAAACATGTTCGGCGACATTCTGTCGGATCTTATTGCGGGCCTGGTGGGCGGCATGGGCATGGCTCCCTCCGGCGATATCGGCGATAACCACGGGCTCTTTCAGCCTGCTCACGGCACCGCACCCGATATAGTCGGCAAAGCTATCGCAAACCCGACAGCAATGATTTTGTCTGTAGCCATGATGCTGGACTGGATGGCCGACCGCCAGAACGACAGCGCCCTGGCGGATGGCGCCCAAGCCATCGAGCGCGCCGTTGAAGCGTCGTTCGCACAAGCTGCAGTCCGCCCATTCGAGTTTGGCGGCAACAGCGGCACGGCCGACATCGCGAACGCAGTTATTGCAAGGCTGTAATCACCCGGTCGTCGCGAGCCGCCGAAGAGCGGCGTGCCGGCCCAAACTCTAATGGAGGAGACCACCGATGAAAAAGATCACCTGGAGCGCCTTATTGTCGTTGTTCCTTGGATGCGCAAGCACCCCTGTACTGGCTCAAGACTACCCCACAAAAAGCATCAGACTGGTGGTGCCTTCGGCGCCCGGTGGCAGTACCGATCAACTGGCCCGGCTGATCGGTGAGAAACTTACCTCAGCATGGGGGCAAACAGTCGTCATAGAGAACAAGCCGGGCGCTGGGCTGACACTGGGAGCCGACTTTGTCGCAAAAGCGCCCCCAGATGGCTACACGATCCTGATGGGCGCTGTGCACCATTCCATAGCGCCAGCCTTCTACAAAGACCTGTCCTACGATGTCGAGCGCGATCTCGCCCCAATTACCGTTGTGGCGGTTGTGCCCAATGTAATGATCGCCCGCACCGATTTCCCGGCCAAGACGACCGCCGAAGTCATCGCTTACGCCAAGTCCAAGCCGGGCGAGTTGACATACGGCAGCACAGGCGCCGGAACGGCGCATCACCTGATCGGTGAGCAGTTCAATGACATGGCCGGCACCAACCTGCTTCATGTCCCATATAAAGGGAGCAGCCCCGCTTTGATCGATTTGATGGGCGGACGTATCGATTTCATGTTTGACACCATTGCCTCGTGCCTGCCGCATATAAAAGCCGGCAAGCTTCGACCCATCGCCGTGGCGACAGCCTCGCGATCAAGCGCCTTGCCCGATGTTCCCACCTTGGCCGAATCAGGCCTTCCGGAATTCAACATTGCGACATGGTTCGGACTCATGGCGCCGGCAGGTACGCCGCAAGCCATCATTGACAAGATCCATGCAGAAACAGCAAAGATTTTGCACGACCCTGCGACCAAGGCCCGCCTGCTCGCCATGGGCGCCGAGCCTGTCGGAAATACGCCGGCCGAAATGGCCGCCCAGATTAAATCCGAGGTGGCGAAGTTTGCAGAGCTTGCCAAAAAGGCCCAGCTGACATCGAAAGCCGGCTAGCTTCCTCGACCATAAAGATCGGCAGGCAGCGGCTACCAGCGGCTGCTTGCCAGTGCCCTTTCCGAAAAACCGCCAACCTATCAGAGCCACCATGCTTGAAGCCTTGATTGTCCAGTTCCATATCAAACCGGACTTTACAGAACGATTTGAATCGGCCATGAAGCAAAACGCAGTCACCTCGTTCAATGAGGAGCCCGGCTGCAAATTCTTCGATGTATGCCGGGACCCCGCAGACCCGACCGTGTTCTTTCTATATGAACTCTATGAAAATCAAGAAGCGATCCAGGCCCATATGCGCTCCCGCCATTTCTTGGAATTCAACGAACTGACCAAAGACTGGGTATCCCATAAAACGGTACGCTCGATGCGGCGCTCGGTCGGATGCATGCTGCCTTAGCAGCTAAACCATAAGGCCTGCGACTTGACGCAGTGCGCGCTCGAATGCGTCGGGCTCTTGGCCGCCCTGGATAAGATGCCGATCATTCATGATGATGGCCGGTACAGAATTGATCCCCTGTTCCATATAGAAACGTTCGCGCTCACGGACATCGGCGGTGTACTCGTCGGAATCAAGGATCTCTCTGGCGCGTTTGGCATCGAGCCCCGACTCGCTGCACAGCCTGGCCAGCACATTATGCGCACTGGGATTCTCACCGTCGGTGAAATATGCTTTCAAAAGTGCATGCTTCAGTTCCAGTTGACGTCCTTCAAGCCCGGCCCAATGCAGGAGTCGATGCGCATCTAGCGTGTTGTACGTGCGCGTACGTTTGTCCATGTTGAACGTGAAGCCCACCTCGCGGCCTCGAGCCGTTATGGTCTCGCCATTGCGCCGCACTTGTTCCGGCGTCATTCCATACTTGCGCGAAAGCCGCTCCACCGTGTCCTGCCCACTGGGCGGCATATCCGGATTCAACTCAAAGGGCTGGAAATGGATCTCGGCCTGTAGCTGGCCATCGAGCCGAGCCAGCGCGAGCTCCAACGAACTGAGGCCCACGGCGCACCAGGGGCACGAAACATCAGAGACGAAATCAATCTTAATCCTAGCGGTCATGGTTAACTCCTGTATGTTCGATCCAGCCAATCGCCTGCGGACAGACTCGACCCATAGTCCGCTGAATAATTGTGCACATTCAAGTCTCTGTAATGGCCAAAATTTACCGATAGTTGAATATGTTCAGTGTATATTCGGCACGTTGCTGTGCAGTATGTAAATAATGAAGTATTTCTGGGAGGAAAGAATGAAAATTCGTATGACCGCTGCTATGTTCCTGGGGGTTTTCCTGGTTGGTTGCCAGTCGCCGTCGCAGGTGATTTCAGGAAAGGAAGATCTATTATCGGCTGCCGGATTTGTGCCAAGGCCGGCGACGTCTCCTGAACAACAAGCCTCGCTGAAAAATTTGCCGCCCAATAAATTTGTCCAGCAGAATCAAGGCAACCAGGTGGTCTACCTCTATGCTGATCCTGTTGTTTGCCAATGCGTTTACTCTGGCGATCAGACTGCGTATTCGAAATATAGTCAAATGGTATTCCAGAAGAACCTGGCTGACGAACAGCAAATGACGGCTACGATGGCAGATGACGCCTTTGATTTTGGTCCTTGGGGCGGCGTTTGGGGCTTTAGATAACGAGCAATGTTTAACCAGCATTGTGGTATTGACGCTGTCTTTGCTGGTTAGCGATTTTGTCTGATTGCTGTCGGTCGTGGCGCGATCGTCGGATGACCGTACGATCAAGCAGGAACGTAGGTTAACCTAATCACGTCCGCGCCGATCAAGTCGCTGGCCACGAGACGAAGCGGCGGCCGGGGCCCGGCAAAGAATGGCTTGCCGCGACCCAGTACGACGGGGTGAAAGTAGAGGCGATACTCATCGATAAGGCCAAGGTCGGTCAGGCTTCGAGCCAAGTCTGGTCCCGAAACTGATATCTCCCCAGCGAGCCGAGTCTTCAGCCCGCGTATCACCGCCGCGATATCATCGACGACTAGTGTGGCGTTGGGGCCGACCGACTTCAACGAGCGCGACACAACCCACTTCGGTTGGCTCCGCCACGCCATCGCGAAGTCGCGTAGCTCCGGGGTCCATTCAGGATCATCTTCGTCCCAATAGCGCATGACCTCGTACATGCGGCGGCCGTATACACTGCCCGTCAGACCGCGCACGTGCTCTGTCCAGTGACGAAAGAGTGCAGGATCCGGCGCAAATTCCTGGTGGTCGACATAGCCGTCCAGGGACTGATTCATTCCGAAGATGATCCTTGCCATGCTGCTAAGCCTCCGACCTAAGTACTTTTCGCCTGATGCTAGCGATAGCCTCCGAAGGACGTCCACTCACTCCCACTCAATCGTCGCCGGCGGTTTGCTCGAAACATCGTACGTCACCCGATTGATGCCGCGCACCTCATTGATGATGCGCGAAGACACTTTCTTCAACAGCGCATAAGGCAGTTCGGCCCAATCGGCCGTCATGAAATCGGATGTCTGCACCGCACGCAGCGCCACGACGTAATCGTAGGTGCGGCCGTCGCCCATCACGCCGACCGATTTCACCGGCAGGAATACGGCGAAAGCCTGTGAAGTAAGGTCGTACCAGCTTTTTCCGCTGATGGGGTCGATGGTCTTGCGCAACTCTTCGATGAAAATGGCGTCAGCCGAACGCAGCAGGTCGGCGAACTCATGCTTGACTTCGCCCAGTATGCGCACGCCCAGGCCGGGGCCTGGGAATGGATGGCGATAAACCATGGGAGGCGGCAGGCCCAGCGCGACGCCCAGCTTGCGCACTTCGTCCTTAAACAGTTCGCGCAAGGGTTCCAGCAACTTCATGTTCAGCGTATCGGGCAAGCCACCCACATTGTGGTGCGATTTGATGGCGACAGCCTTGCCGGTCTTGCCGCCGGCCGATTCGATGACATCGGGATAGATCGTGCCTTGCGCCAGCCATCGGGCATTGGACAGCTTGCCGGCTTCAGACTGGAAGACTTCGACGAATTCGCGGCCAATGATCTTGCGCTTGGCTTCCGGATCGGACACGCCCGCCAGCTTGCCCATGAATTGTTCCGTGGCGTCGACATGAATGACCTTGATGCCGAAATGATCGGCGAAGGTTTCCATGACCTGCTTGCCCTCGTTCAGGCGCAACAGACCATGATCGACGAATACGCAAGTGAGCTGGTCGCCTATGGCTTTGTGGATCAGGGCTGCCGCAACCGAGGAATCGACCCCGCCCGACAGGCCCAGGATGACTTCTTCAGTACCGACTTGCGCC
>JAKFDW010000207.1:0-12865 GCA_036675955.1 Orrella sp.
GCGCGATGCCGTCCGATACGCTCTTCTTGATTTTCTTGCGTACGCGCGATGCGCCGCTGTTGGAAGCTTTCGCCATCTTCTATTCCTCGATTATTTCTTCAGGGAAGCAGCAGCGCGACGCGGACCTTTACGGGTGCGTGCGTTGGTACGGGTGCGTTGACCACGTACAGGCAGACCACGCTTGTGGCGCATGCCCCGGTAAGTTCCCAGATCGATCAGACGTTTGATCGACAATTGTACTTCGCGACGCAAATCACCTTCAACCGTGAACACACCGACGTGTTCGCGGATACGTTCGAGTTCGGCGTCTGTCAGATCTTTCACTTTCTTGGAGAGCTCAATACCGGATGCTTCGCAGATTTTGCGAGCACGAGTACGACCAATACCAAAAATAGCGGTAAGTCCGATTTCGGCGTGTTGATGCGGCGGAATGTTGATGCCAGCAATACGGGCCATGACTGTTCCTTGTTAAATCCGTTGCGTGTCGGCCATTAGCCTTGACGCTGCTTATGACGTGGTTCGGTGCAAATTACACGCACCACGCCGTGACGTTTAATGATCTTGCAGTTGCGGCAGATCCGTTTTACCGATGCCATTACTTTCATGGTTGACTCCTAGTTTCCTGTAACCGGCCGCTTATTTAGAGCGGAATACAATTCTGGCACGCGACAGGTCATAGGGCGTGAGCTCCACTGTAACCTTGTCACCCGGCAGAATCCGGATGTAATGCATACGCATCTTGCCCGATATGTGGCCCAATACTATGTGGCCATTTTCCAGCTTGACGCGAAAAGTTGCGTTGGGAAGGTTCTCGAGAACCTCTCCTTGCATTTGAATGACGTCGTCTTTTGCCATTTCTTTTTTACCGCATTGGCAGTCCCGCACCCTTGAAGTTGGCCTTCTTGAGCAGCGAGTCGTATTGATGGGACATCATGTAAGCCTGAGCTTGTGCCATGAAATCCATGGTCACCACCACGATAATCAACAAAGAAGTGCCACCGAAATAAAACGGCACGTTCCAGCGAGCCTGCATAAGTTCCGGCAACAAACACACCAGAGTTATGTAGAGAGCGCCCATCAGGGTCAATCGCATCAATATCTTGTCGATATAACGCGACGTCTGTTCCCCTGGACGGATGCCTGGAACGAACGCACCGCTTTTCTTCAGGTTATCTGCAGTTTCACGACTATTGAACACCAAGGCCGTATAGAAGAAGCAGAAGAAAATGATTGCAGCAGAATACAGCGTAATGTAGAGCGGCTGACCCGGCGAGAGTACCGCCGCGAGATCGCCCAACCAACGCATATTCGGGTTACTGGAAAACCAGCTGGTAACGGTTGCAGGAAGCAAGATGATCGATGAGGCGAAGATGGGGGGGATGACACCCGACATATTCAGCTTCAGGGGCAAATGCGAACTTTGACCGCCGTAGATCTTGTTGCCGACCTGGCGCTTCGCGTAGTTCACCGTGATGCGGCGCTGGCCGCGTTCGACGAACACCACGAAGTACGTAACAGCGACAACCAGCACAAGAATGAACAGAGCCGAAAGCACCGACATGGCGTCAGTACGTACCAGATCCAGCATTCCTGCCAAGGCGCTCGGCAAACCTGCAACAATACCGGCAAAAATCAGTATCGAAATACCATTGCCCATACCGCGCTCGGTAATTTGCTCGCCCAACCACATAACGAACATCGTGCCGGTAACCAGTGTGACTACCGTTGTAAAGCGGAACATCATGCCAACGTCGATAACCAGTCCCGGCTGCGATTCGAGAGCAACCGAGATACCGACAGCCTGGATCAGCGCCAGGAACACCGTGCCGTAGCGGGTGTACTGGGTGATTTTGCGCCGGCCCGATTCGCCTTCTTTCTTGATCGCTTCAAGAGTAGGCACCACGACCGCCATCAGTTGCATGATGATGGACGCGGAGATGTAGGGCATGATTCCCAATGCGAACACGGAAAACCGCGACAGTGCGCCGCCCGAGAACATGTTGAACAAGCCCAGGATACCGTCCTGGTTTTGCTGGAACAATTCGGACAGCGCGTCGGGGTTGATGCCCGGCACGGGTATGTGCGTTCCCAACCGATAGACCACCAGGGCGAGTATCAGGAAGACGATACGGCGCTTTAGATCGCTGTACCGGGGACCCGATTTACTCTGTGCCTGAGCTTTAGCCACCGTTACCCCTTAAGCCAGCGAGCCGCCAGCAGCTTCGATTGCGCTGCGAGCACCGGCCGTTGCACTGATTCCGCTAAGGACAACCTTGCGCGACAGTTCGCCGGACTTGATGACTTTCACGTAACGCACGGCTTGGCCAATGACACCTGCCTGCTTGAGAACTTGCACGTCGACTTCTTCGACAGGCAGGCGCTCGAGGTCGGACAGACGGACTTCGGCGGATAGATGTTGGTTCATCGCGGTAAAGCCACGTTTCGGAAGGCGGCGTTGCAAAGGCATTTGACCGCCTTCGAAACCGACCTTGTGGAAACCGCCAGTACGCGATTTTTGACCCTTGTGGCCACGACCAGCGGTTTTACCGAAGCCGGAGCCGATTCCGCGACCAACACGGCGGCGAGCTGGACGGCTGCCTTCGGCTGGTTTCAGCGTATTTAGTTGAGTTTCTGACATCTCGATTCCTTTCAGGCTTCCGAGACGGTAACGAGGTAATCCACTTTACGGATCATCCCACGCACCTCGGGCGTATCGACCAATACGCGGCTGCTATTGATGCGACCCAGGCCCAGACCGCGAACTGTCGCGCGATGGGATTCCTTGGTGCCAATAACAGAACGTACGAGAGTTACTTTAATTTGCTTCTGTGCCATGACTTACCCCAGAATATCTTCTACCGACTTGCCGCGTTTTGCAGCGATGTCAGCAGGAGTCGAGCAGGCACGCAGGCCATTAAGCGTTGCGCGGACCATGTTGTAAGGATTGCTGGAGCCCAGGCTCTTTGCAACCACATTACGCACGCCCATTACGTCGAAGACAGCGCGCATTGGGCCGCCCGCGATAACGCCAGTACCTTCAGGTGCCGGTGAAATCATGACTGTAGCGGCGCCATGCTTGCCAAAAACCGTGTGGTGCAAGGTACCGTTTTTCAGGTTGACCTTGAGCAGTCCGCGGCGGGCCTGTTCCATTGCTTTTTGAACGGCGACGGGCACTTCACGGGCTTTACCTTTACCCATTCCGATGCGGCCATCGCCATCACCTACCACGGTCAATGCGGCAAAGCTCATGGTGCGACCACCCTTGACCACTTTGCTGACGCGATTGACCGCGATCATTTTTTCACGCAAGCCGTCGTCGCTTTCTTTCTCTGCGGCGTGCTTACCTTGTGCTTTAGCCATTTGATAATTCCTTGCTTAGAATTTCAAGCCGGCTTCACGCGCGGCGTCGGCCAACGCTTTCACGCGGCCATGATAACGAAAGCCCGAACGATCAAAGGCAACCAGCTCAATACCAGCGGCTTTTGCTTTTTCGGCTACGCGCTTGCCGACCAGACCAGCGGCGGCAACGTTACCACCGTTGGCGCTATTGCCAGCCAGCTCTTTGCGTACTTCGGGCTCGAGCGTGGAAGCGCTGACGAGCACACGATCGCCTTCCGGCGAAATGATGTTCGCGTATATGTGCAGGTTTGAGCGGAAAATAGAGAGGCGATGAACTCGCAGCTCGCTGATTTTCCGACGAGTCGCCACTGCACGACGCAAACGGGAGATTCTCTTGTCCATAATTCGTCCTTGCCTGCGCGCTTATTTCTTCTTGGTTTCTTTGATGATGACGCGTTCATCTGCGTAACGCACGCCCTTGCCCTTGTAGGGTTCGGGTTCGCGGTAAGCGCGGATTTCAGCGGCCACCTGACCAACAACCTGTTTGTCCGAACCCTTGATGACGACCTCGGTCTGAGTGGGACACTCGACCTTGATGCCTTCGGGCATGGGATGCAGGATGTCGTGGGAAAAACCAAGTTGCAACTTCAGCGCGTCGCCCTGGACCTGGGCACGAAAGCCCACGCCAACCAGAGTGAGTTTACGCTCGAAGCCCTTGCTGACACCGGTTACCATATTGGAAACCAGCGCGCGCAACGTACCCGACATGGCCTTGGCCTCGCGGGAGTCGTTGGCAACAGCAAACGTCAGTTGATCGCCTTCGCGAACGACGGTAACGTCGCCCTTCAAGGCCTGCTTCAAGGTACCCAGCGGGCCCTTGACGACAATTTGATCTTCGCTGATGGTGGCTTCTACGCCTTGGGGTACGAGGACCGGGTTCTTTGCTATACGTGACATATGATTCTCCTTATGCCACGTAGCAAAGTACTTCGCCGCCCACGCCATTGGCGCGAGCTTTGCGATCGGTCATGACACCGCGCGGAGTCGACACTATAGCGACGCCCAGGCCATTCATCACTTGAGGAATGGATTTGCTGTTTTTGTATATACGCAGCCCAGGACGCGAAACGCGGTCGATACGCTCGATGACCGGACGGCCAGCGTAGTATTTAAGTGTGATTTCCAGAACAGGCTTGGCCTTGTCGCCGCCGATCTGGAAACTGTCGATATAGCCTTCGTCTTTCAGCACGGCAGCAATGGCTACCTTCAGCTTCGAGGAGGGCATGCTAACCGACGTTTTATTGACTTGTTGCGCGTTACGCACGCGGGTCAACATGTCGGCGATGGGATCGCTCATGCTCATTTGTATTTCTCCTACCAGCTGGCTTTGGTCATGCCCGGCACTTCGCCACGCAGCGTCATTTCACGCAGCTTGTGACGAGTTAAACCGAACTTGCTGTAAACGCCACGCGAACGACCCGTGACAACGCAACGATTGCGCTGGCGAGTTGGGTTGGAATTGCGCGGCAGTTGTTGCAGTTGCAAACGGGCCTGGTAGCGTTCTTCGTCGGTCTTGGATTGATCGTCGATGATTGCTTTCAGTGCTGCACGTTTGGGTGCAAATTTTTCTGCCAGCTTGGCGCGTTTGATATCGCGATTGATGAGTGAAAGTTTTGCCACGTCATCGCCCCTTAATTGCGAAACGGGAAGCTGAAGGCGGTAAGCAGTGCCTTGGCTTCTTCGTCGGTCTTGGCTGTAGTAGTGATGCTGATGTTCATCCCACGTACGGCGTCGATTTTGTCGTATTCGATTTCAGGGAAAATGAGCTGCTCTTTCACCCCGATGTTGTAGTTGCCACGTCCATCGAACGCACGACCCGAAATACCGCGGAAGTCGCGAACGCGCGGCAGAGCCACGGCGACCAGACGGTCCAGGAATTCGTACATGCGGCGGCCACGCAATGTGACCATGCAACCGATGGGATAGTCTTCACGGATCTTGAAACCCGCGATAGCCTTTTTCGTTTTTGTGACAACAGGCTTTTGCCCTGCAATTTTCGTCAGGTCAGAGACAGCGTGCTCAATGACCTTCTTGTCGGACACCGCTTCCGATACACCCATGTTCAAGGTGATCTTGGTGATGCGCGGCACTTGCATTGCGCTTTCGTAGCCGAATTGGGCCTGCAGGTCTGCGGCGACCTTGTTGCGGTATAACTCTTGTAAACGTGCCATATTCTTCGCCCCTTAAGCCTTGGCGCCAACGACGGCGCCGCTGGAACGGAATACACGGACCTTGTTGCCGTCGACTTCTTTGATCCCGACGCGATCGGCCTTGCCGGACTCGGGATTGAAGAGCGCCACATTCGAGATGTGGATGGGCATGGTCTTGTCGATGATGCCGCCTTGCGAGCCGGCCATAGGATTGGCCTTCACGTGTTTCTTGACGACGTTGATGCCTTCGACCAGCACGTGGTCGGCGTCTACACGTTGCAGCACGGTGCCGCGGCGTTTTTTGTCGCGACCAGTCAACACAATGACTTCGTCGCCTTTACGGATTTTTTCCATGGTTCGCTCCTTACAGCACTTCTGGAGCCAGCGACACGATCTTCATGAACTTTTCTGTACGCAATTCGCGCGTGACAGGTCCGAAGATACGGGTACCGATGGGTTCCAGTTTGGCGTTGAGCAACACGGCAGCGTTGCCACCGAACTTGATCAGCGAGCCGTCTTTACGACGAACGCCCTTAGCGGTGCGAACCACTACAGCGTTGTAAATCTCGCCCTTTTTGACGCGCCCGCGTGGGGCCGCATCTTTGACACTAACTTTGATAATGTCACCGATAGCGGCATAACGGCGCTTCGAGCCGCCTAACACCTTGATGCACATTATTCTGCGTGCGCCAGTGTTATCGGCCACGTCCAGCGTGGTCTGCATTTGGATCATGATTTTTCCTGTTCCAACTTAGCCGCACCGCGCAACTAACGATTAGTGGCGCCACACAACCAGTTTTGGTCCCGTCAGGCTGATAGCTGCAACAGCCCTGGGTTGAAATCTGCTAAAAAAACTCGTATTGCCTACGCAAAGCGGCTTTGGCGTCTACTGTAGGCAAGTTTCGAATAATAACTTTTTTGGCGTGACATTGCAAGCATTAGAACCGTTAAGCTTGCCGCCCCGGGATAATCGCCCTCCTAAATTACGGGTGGGGCCGTCAAAAGACAATATATGCCGTATTTTTGCAACATCATCCGGGTCTCGGCATCGGGCGCGTCGTCGGCATATACTTTTACGTCCAGGCCCGCGGCGGTCTCGGCAATCGCCCTGGCCAGATGCCGGGCTCCCGGGCTAGCCAGCAGTCCCATCACCATGTCGCCGCCCAGCTTTACATAGGCAAATGACGCCTCGTGCAGATGCATGAGCGCATCCGGCCGTTGCGAAAGGCGGCGCAAGGCGGTTCGCCCGCCCGCGGCTGACACTTCATGGCAGAACTGCCGGACCTCGGCGCCATAGGCCACCAGTCCGTGGGCATCTATTTCCAGCAATAAACGGCCAATATGTTCCGGTTGCGCATGCAAACCCTTTAGACGCCGTTTCAATTCGGGAAGAAAATGCGACAGTAAAAGAGAAGGCAGCGAGATCTTGAGCACGAGTTCGCCGCTGTGCGTTGCCAGCCATTCGAGCCCCAGCTCGATCGCCCGCAAGTCGCAATCCGCCGACAAACCCAGCCGCACCGCCGGCGGCATGAACAGGTATCCAGACAACAAATCCCCACCGTCGCGCAATTCGAGTGAGGCTTCGTGGCGGTCGAGCGCAGCATGGTTCTCGTAAACGACACGCCGCAGCGAAAGCTCAAGCTTGCCTTGCGACAACGCGTCGGTCAACAGATTGCGCCATTCCGCCTCGCCCTGCCCTCTTGTGGATTTTCCAAAACCGCCGTCGGCGTATGAGACATACTCCACATCGTCATGGCCGGCACTCTCGGCCCGCATCAAGCCATGATCCAGCCTGGACAGCACGGCGCTGACATCGCAGTCGGGCGTGTAATCGGTCAGCGCCAGACTCCAACGGCACAGCCGTCCATCGCTCAGGCGCACCCGCATGGCATCCAGCACTTGTCGCACTTGCTGAACCATCCGGCTCGCATCGACGCCGCTGGACGCCGGCATCAGCAATACAAAGTCGGATCCGTTAAGGCGCCCCGCCTGGGCATGCATATGAGGGTGCGCTTCAATGACCCGCAGCACGGCCTGCCCAACCGAACGCAGCCATTGGTCCGCCTGGTTATGAGCCATCGTAATATTCAAGCCGGCGAGGTCACGCTGGCGAAAAAGCATCAAATGCCCGCCTGCCGCCGGATTGTCATCGCCTCCTTGCAGCGTGCGAAGCAACTCGTTCAGGAAATACTTGCGATTGGCCAGGCCGCTTACCGGATCCTGATTGAGCTCCAACTGCAGGGACTCAATGTGTGCGGTTTGTTCCTGGGCAGTGGCCTGCACCCGCTCGCGCACCTCCCGTATCATGCGCGATGCCTGCGCCAGCTCGGGAACGCGCCGGCCCTTGGATGTCGGCGGGGGATGGTCCCCGTCGGCGATGGCCAGCACCTGCTCGGTGATCTGGGCTTTCAAAGCCCGCTTGAACCAGCGTATCAGCAGCACCGCGAACAGCGCCCAAAGAACACCGGCGCCGACGACCAAGGTAAATACCCGCGTACTGCTGCGCCATAGCGAATCACGCGCGGAAAGATCATCCGATGTAACGGAGAGCTCGCCCACCTGCCTCCATCCGTTCGACACCTGGCGTGTCGCCGTCGGCGTGACCAAGGGCAACATCTCGCCGAACCAGCCCGGGGCAGCGCCCGCAGCATCTTTCGCCAGCGCGCTGCGCGAGACCAGCACCTGCCCATCTGTTCCAGTCAAGCGAACATCCCGGAACTGGCCGCTGTCGTATAAGGCAGCAATCAACAATTCACGCGTCACGGTGTCCTGGTTTGCGGGCTGTGACAAGGAAAGAGCCAGCGAGGTGGCCGCATTCTCGCTTTGCGCCTGCAGCTGCGTGTTCAGGTACTGGCGCGCGCCGCCTATGCTGAACACCAGCGTGCCGACCAGAATAAAAGCAATTGCCACCGTAACGCTAAGCAAAAGCTGTTTGAGTAAGGACATATTGTTCTACGCCTATGACAAGACCATCTATATATAAGTTAGGGCTGAAAGCCTTCTTTCTGCATTTTCGACAACAGACTACGCCAGTGCCCGATACGGTCCGGCGATGTGGCGGCTGCGCCGGCCACATAAATGCCTTGCGCATTGAAACTGAATACCGGCGTCAGGTCTTGACGCTGGCTTGCTGGCGAAATGGAACCGACCAGGCTATCGAGCACCAGCGGGTCAGCATCCGGCGTCGCGTAGTACCCCAGCACCATGTGGGCAATGCTTTGTGAGCTGCCCCGGCCGCCGATGCGGGCCTTGACGTAAATGAGCCGCAATTTTTCCGCAGGCACGCCCATATGGATGAGCGAAAAATACTTTCCGATGACATAGTCTTCGCAGTCACCGGCCTGTCTTCCTAGTGTTTCCAGAGGCGTCGCCCAGTAATCGGCCTGCTTCCAGACATAGCGGTCCTCGCCGCCGCTAACCGTCGAATTCCAGAAATTGTTGGCTGCGCGGAGTTGTTGCAACTCGGGAAGCGAGCGTTGCTGCGACATCATGGTTAGCCAGCGCGACACGGCCTGGGCTCCACGCCGGCCGTATTTTGCCTGGACGGACTGCTGGATGCGGGATTCGTCGAACTGTAATGCGGTTGCCGGCGCATATATCGCAATCGCCAACACCATGCCGGCGACCAATGGCACATAGCACAGGCGGGGTTGGAGAACGAAGATTGCGGCGCGCATGGCCCGTGTTGTAACCAAACTAAACGGTAAAGGCAAATAGCCTGTACGGGAAGCCGATAATAAAAGAGCCCGGGCCGCGCTCGACAACTGAGGAGAATTAAAGAGTGGGCCGGGATAAAAGCCCGGTATGCGGTGAAGCAGCATACCGGACTAGTTGTCGCAGGTTACTGATCTGCGTTCAGTTTGCCCTGCTGTATCAAGTGGGTGATCATGTCATTCTGGCTACCACCACCGGTCAGGGCATCCAGGTCGACATCTTTCAGCGTGATCTGCTGATCGAAGTTAGTGGCCGCCCCATTGCCGTCGGTTGCTCCCAGTTGGCCTTTGGTATTGATATTGATGACCGTATCGCCATTCACCTCTGTCAACTGCAAGTACTTGGACAGGTCAGCACCTGCAGCGCCTTCTCCCACCAAGAGATCAGACAGATCCAGCTTGTCGTTTCCATTGCCAAAGTCGGTAATTACATCCTTCGCAGGCTGACTTGTGCTGCCCTGATCATTCAGCTCCCAGCGGAAAACATCGTCACCGTCACCGCCGACGAGGGTGTCGTTACCCTTACCGCCGATAAGCACATCATTTCCTTTGCCGCCGTTCAGCGTGTCGTTGCCAGATCCCGCCAAGAGGGTTTCATGTCCGTTCGTCCCGTGCAGCGTATTGCCTGCCTGGTAGGACACTGTGATGTCGGCGGAGTCGCTGCCTGCGGAGCCGACGATGGTGTAGGAGTCCTCTGCGTCTGGCACATTGACCACTTGGGCGCCGCTGTAATCGACCGTCATCGTCAGCAGATAGTCTTCCTCGCCTGTACTGCCGGGCTGCCATCCCCAGAACCAATGGTCGTAACCGGGATCCTGGATATTCGTTACGCGAATTTCGTAGTTACCCGTCTGCCCAGCCTCGAAGAACGAGCCATCATCGATCGAATTCCAGCCGCCAGTTGGGCCTTTATATTCCATCTTGACCCAGCCGCCTTCAAGATTATGGTCCAAGGTCAGTTTTTCCCCGGCGAGGAGCGCCACGGTGATGATGTCGATGTTGGTGCCATTGGTCTTAGTAGACTGGTCGAGATACCCATCCACCACGACTGTAGCTCTATCGGCAGCCTGACCCGCCTTGGAAAAGTCACTGCGCGCCACCAGCAGATTCTTGCTGGAGTCTCTGTTATTTTCACTGTCGAAATCAATCGTCTGCACACTGCTTCGGGTGAAATCCCCACCCAGCCAGCCGGTATTGACCGTCACATCGCCCAATGGCTGAGGATTTGTTCCCTGCTGATCATTCGCCAACAGGACTGCCGAATCAATTACGATCTGCGAGCTGAGGATATTGGTAATGACGTGATCATTGACCGCATCCGGCGCTACGGGTCCGTTTATCTTGATCGTCAGTGTGGAACTCGCCGAATCGCCATCACCATCCGCAACGGTGTAACTGAACTGGTCAGTGCCGGTTTGGGTGGCACCCGTGTGCGTGAACGCACCGGTGTCGAGGTTGATGACAAACTTCGCACCAAGGTCGGTCGTGACCGTAAGCGTGTGCGTAGCAGGATTGTAAGTCCCGGCAGAGGTACCGCCGCTGACCGATACGGTTCCCGCACCCTGGTTGTATGAGTAGGTCACACCATCGATGGTTATCGACTTCACATATCCGCCATCTGCTCCGCCGTTTGCTCCCGCAGCCAGCGAGTCGGATATCAAGTCGCCTTGTACTGTAGGCGATCCAACCGTACCGGAAATCCTGTCGGCAAGATCGTTGAAGTTATTGACGATAATGACATTGGCAGCATCGCTATTTGTCTCTTTGACACCGTCATAAGCGATCGGCTTCAGGTTATTTTCATTGACGCTTGGGCCCATGCCGACGGCATACGAATTGATGTCGTTAGCCTTCAGGAAAGACTCCCAGTCCGCCTGTTCGGAACTGTTGATGCCATCGCTGTTGGAAGAAGGATCCCCATCCGAGAAGAAATACGACACGTTATTGGCGCCAGCAATCTTGCCACTGCTGTTCCAGGCCGAAGTCGCCGAATCCAGCGCTTCGTCGTAATTGGTGCCCCCGTTTGCAGACAGGTTATTGATGTAATCCATTGCCTCGTCAACGGACAACCACTTGCCGCCCTTCTGCGAACCATCGCTGCTGAACGTGACGACACGCACCTTGGCGTCGCCCAGATCGTCGTACTTGTCGAGCATAGCGGCAATAGCGCGCTTGGCAACTTCAAGGCGCGTGAGTTCCACACCGTTTTCGAATACGCCGCTGGGATACTTCAGAGAGCCATTCCAGTTCTTCTCACCGCCCATACTGCCCGACACGTCGATCATGAGCAGGATGTTCGTATTGACCGTAGAGATCTCGGCCTGATCCAAATAAGGGTTGGCTACAGGCGCATCATCTTCGATAGTGACGCCTATCGTCCCCGTTACAGGTTCGTTCACGCCATCGGAAATCTGGACGGTCGCATCAAAGTTCAAGACATCCTCGGCGCCCGTATTAGGATGATCGACGGGGCCAAGCAGCTTGACGTTGTAGTCGACGGATGTCGCCGAACCGGAAACCGCAGTATTGCCGTCGTTCACCGAGATTTCGATGACCGTATCGCCGGAAGCCGTCTTGCCAAGCACCGTGGCCTGATTGCTGCCATAGCTCCAGGTGATCGGTTCTCCACCCGAGCTGAGCGCGGGCAAGCCATCAAGGCTCAGGCTGATCGTCAGGGGCTGGCCGTCGCCATTGGAGATCGACAGCGTGCCCGTACGATCCGCCGCGTCATCGGTGCCATTGGAACCGGGAATGCCGCCAGTCAGCGCTTCTTCAGACAGCACGAGCTCCGCCGAACCGATGGAGGCGGCATTCGAAATGCCGTCGACCGTTACCGTCAACGTGGCCGTGCTGGTACCACCTTCACCATCGCTTACCGTGTAAGTGATCGAGGTCGTAGCCTTTTGATCCTTGCCCAAGTAGTTGAAGTCGGAACCGGGATTGAACACGTAGGAACCATCGGCCCGCAGCGTGAACGTGCCGCCGTTGGAACCGGCCACAACCGTGCCCACGCTGGCCGCCTGGCCGTTGACCTCGCTGACTGTCAGCGCATCGCCGTCCTTGTCCGTGTCGTTTTTGAGCACACCGTTGGCAGCGTCCACCGTCAGGCTCGTGTCCTCATCGGTAGCACCCGCATCGGCCAAAGCCTTTGGTGCGGGATTGCTTACGTCCCACTCGAAGGTCTGGGTCACTGTGGTGCCCGCCGAATCGGTGGCCGTCACCACGATGGTGTACACGCCTTCAGCGCCGCCTTGCGAGGCCGACTTGTCCAGCTTACCGGTAATCACACCCGCGGCGCTGATGCTCAGCCCTGCAGGCAGGCCTGTCGCGCTGAAGGTCAGCGTGTCGCCAGCGTCCACGTCCTGGAACTGGCCCGAGACATCCACCGGCGTAATCTTCTGTGCATCCTCGCCAGTCTGGTTGCCCAGTGTCACCTCTGGATTCAGCGTCGGCGCATCGTTCTTGCCGGTGATGGTGACCTCGATGACTTGCGTATCGGTTCCGCCGTTGCCGTCGTCCACCTTGACCGTAAAGCTCTCGGTCTTCGTATCGCCAGTCTTCAAGGCCTGAACCGCTGCACTGTCGTTATCCAGCGTGTATACC
>JAKFDW010000208.1:0-3996 GCA_036675955.1 Orrella sp.
CCTGCCCATGCAACGCGCCAGCCAGATCGGCGAGCTGCTACCGCATCGCTGGCAGCCAGCCTGACAAAGCACTCTCAGAAACACGACCGTCCTGCGGTCAAGATGGGATCGCCGCGCGCTTACCGTGTGGCGGGCTAAGGCTTGCGTTTTTCAGCGGCAGGTCTTGCCGGTAGGCGCTACGGCGGAAGGATTCCACCGCGCCCACGTCATAGCCCGGATGGCGGTTCAGGCTCTGCCAGGTGATGGCGTACCAGCTCGCTTTGTTGGGCCGATGGCCTTTCACTGTTTCGTGAATGAAGCACCCTTCCAAAAGCTCGCGCTTGGCCTTGCTGAGCATGTCCGCCGACTTCCAGCCCCGGCCCTCCATGTAGGCACGCGACAGCAGCAATCGCCCGTTGTTGTCGCGCACAAACTGCCGCGCCACTTCGAGCAGCAAGGCACGCGCGTGCATGGACAAACGGCGATAGGCGGGGCAATCCAGCACGGACCAAGGCAGGGCAGTGAATCCGCCCGGGTCGCGCCCTGAATCGCCCTTGCGTCCCTTATTGCGCCCGTTCGCCATCGAACAACCCCCATTGCTCAGGATGTGGGCGGCGCTTGCGTGTGGCGTTCAGTTGCGCTGCTTGTCGGCGGGCCTCTATTGCCTTGTCGCGCAGCGCACGCCGGGCTGCACGAACCTTGGCGCACCAGTTGGCGGCACCAGCGGCCATTGCGCGGGCCACCGTGTCGGCGGGCAAGCTGTATTCCGCCACCCATGCAACGCGGCCATCGCGGCAGCCTGCTGCCTTGTCGGCGGCTTCGATGGTCCATCCGTAGTCTTGGGCCAGGTAATGCACCACGGCAGACAGGCGGGTCGTGCTGGCATCTTGGACCGCGTCCAGGCTGGTCAGACGCTCGCGGTTCAACAGACGGGCCAGCACTTCGGCGCACACGCTGGCGTGCCTGGGCGGAAAGCCACCAGGGGCGATAATCTGCGCACCTTGACGGGGGGCGCTCGATTCTGCTTTTGTAGGTCGGGCGTTTTTCATTTGGACGCCCTCCACGAACGAAAACGCGCCAGGATGTAAAAAGCGGCGGCCATCATGACGACACCCCCAAGGCGGCACGAATCGACGCCACGCTCCAAGCAAGGCGACCATTTATGCGAATGCAAGTGATTGGCCCGGTCCCTGAGTTCATTGCCCACGTTCTTAAGGTTTGCGGGCGGCGGTTCAGGTAGTAAGCAGCGGCGGCGGTCTCCACTGTTGGGCGTTGGACGGCCTCAAGTGCCGGGTAGTGGCGGGCCTCAATTGCAGCGCGGCGGGTCTCTGCGCTGTGTTGTGTTGCTTGCGGTTCCATCGGTTTGCACCTCAAAAAGTTGATGTGCATTGATGGTTTCCCGGCGGTGTCGATTCCTTCTAGCTTGGCGTTTCTAACGTGTGCCTGGCGCTTCTATCGTGTGCTTATCGTGCATGTGTCATCCGTTTGATTGCCTCTCGGATAGCTGCAAGGTCAACGGCTTTCGTGTTGCCTTTACTGTCGTAGTAGTTGAAGCCTTCGGGCAACACTTGGACGATTTCGGCGGGTTTTTCTGCTAGCCATGCATCCACCACCTCACGGGCGGTCGGGCACGGTTCGCCATCACGTTGCGCTGCGCTCAAAAAGGCGTGCAATGGTCGCGTATAGCCCCCGTATCGCTGCGGCTTTTTCACGCTCCACTTTGTCATGAGCGCAGCCGGCGGGCCTTCTGGTGCTGCTTGGGTCGCAGGGGTCACATTTTCTGGCGCTGCTTCTGCCTTCGGGAATTCCTTGGGCATGTCCCAAGCTGGCGAGCAGCGTTCCGCAAGGCGCGCAATGTCGGACAGCGTTACGGGTGTCAGGTGCAGCCTGGGAGAGCGCTCAACGTGAGCAAGCTCACCACCCGCGCACATATGGGCTTTGGCTATTTGAATTCGCCGGTCGTAGTCCCGGTCAACACCCTCAAGCTGACACACTGGGTCCACACCGATAGACAAAGCGATGGCTTGCCACAACTCCAAGCGGGGCACATTCCGCCACTTTGCCCAGTCGATGTACGGTTTAGGGAGAGGCTTGTACCACTCTGGCGAAACGGAATTGGCCCCGCTCAGAAGGGTTTCATTTTCCGTCGCGGGTTTACCGCTTGGGAGTTTTATTGGCATCTGCGCACCCCTTCAAAGTGCAGCCTTCAATGGGTGCCCCAGCAGGCGGGTGAAGGTGTCCCGCTTTTCGGTCGGATTGCAGCCCGGCCTATCTGGGGCGAATCAATGCTTTACGCGGCGGCCACAAGTGCCAGCTTGCCCGGTTCGGCTTTGGCGTCAAACTGCACACCGGCCTGTTCCAGAATCCAGGCTTCGATGTGTTCATGGTGCACGCGCAGCAGGTCAAGGGGGCGGCGCTTGTAGTGCTTTTCAGCGGTAGCGCTGGGCTTGTGGCCTTGAATCTGTGCCACCACACCAGCGGGTATTTCCAGCCACTCTGTCAAGCTGGCGAACGAACGGCGCAGGCCGTGAAGCGTCAGCCCCTCAAGCCCAGCCGCTTTGCAGGCGCGGGTGTGTGGGGTGTTGGGCTCTGTCAGTTTGCCTGCGGCGCTGCGGTTCTTAACGTTGCCCTCGGGTGCGTCGGTGCCCTTGTTGGCAGCCTTCATGGCGCGGCGCTTGATGTTGTGGGCGCTCATGTCCAGGGCATAGGCGCTTGAGAACACCCATTCATTCCGGCGGGGCAGGGCGGCCAGCAAGGCGGTCACGTAGGGGGTCAGTGGAATTTCCCGCGTGCCCTCTACCTTGTCGCGGATGTTGATTCCTTTCCATTGGGTGTTCAGGTCTTCCCAGCGCAGCGCCATGACTTCGCCGGGCCTCGCACCAGTCAACAACATGACTTGCAAGGCGGCGGCAATGCCGGGGTTTTGAAGCTGGCGCACCTGGGCAAACCAGGCGGGCAACTGTTCGCGGGTCAGAACGTCTGACTTCACGCCGGGCTTGCCCAGCGCTTCGCGGGCTTTCTTGCTTTTGGCCGGGTTCTTCGCGGGCAGGATGCGGGCGTATTGAGGTTGTTCGCTGCACCACGACAGAAACACGGTCAGCAGTCGCCAGGCCAGCCGGGCCGATGATGGGCGGGTTTTGCCTTCGGTGGCTGCCCAGCGCTCTATCGTGGCTTGGTCAAGCTCGCGCAGTTGCAGCGCCATCAAGGCGGCTAGCGGGCCGGGCTGGGTCTTGGTGTCTTTGTTTGCGCCCCGGCGCTTGGAAGGTTCGCCACCAGCCCTGGCTTTGTCCAGGTGGTCGCGGTAGTGCAGCGCGCCCCAGAACGGGCGGCGTTCCTCCAGGTATGCGGCCCACGCATCGCCAACGGTCACAAGGTCACGTTCAGCCGCAAGGGCGCGCTCCGCAGCGGCAGCGGCGTGGGTGGCTTTGTCGGCCTGCCTTTGGCGTTCCACCTCGCGCGGGTCGATTCCCGAATCCACCATGACGGCCAGCGCTTTGGCTTTGGTGCGGGCCTGCTCCAATGTGGCGGCCAGCGTGCCGATGTTCAGGCGCAGGGTGGACCCGTTCAGGCGCGACTCGAACACGTAAGTTTTGCGACCCGTGGGCGTGGCGCGCAGGGCCAGGGTTGGGGCTTCGGTGTCCCATAGGAAAGCCTGGGATTTGCCAGCCGGGCAGGTGAAGGCGTCAACCCGGCCAGCGGTCAGCCTCACGCGGTTTTGTGGCTTGTTCATGGCACCCCTTGGGAATCTGTAGGCAATCTGTAGGCAGATTCGACGAATATTGTCGAATCTCGGTCAACGCATGGACTGAATGTTTATCCAGTTTAATCCATGTAAACTGTTGATTTATATAGATTGTATCTACAGCACTCAACAGGTGCAAATACTTAAAGTTTAGGATTGTGATTCCTGTTGTCGTGGGTTCGAGCCCCATCAGCCACCCCAGTAAATTCAAGGCGCTACAGCTGCAATGGCTGTAGCGCCTTTTTCATGGTTCTCCGTTCGGCACTACGTGAGCG
>JAKFDW010000209.1:0-3505 GCA_036675955.1 Orrella sp.
TCGGCTTCGGCTTCGGTTTCGTCATCGCTGTCGGCGGCGACGTCCTGAACGGTATCGTCGTCTTCCTCGGGGGCAGCTTCCTCTTCCCCAGCTTCGCCCAAGTCTTCCAGCGCAGTCTCGGGCTCTTGAACGACGTCGACATTCTCTTCAGCTTGAATTGGCTCGGTGACGACATCGTCTTCGGGAGCCGCTACTTGATCGATATTTTCTGTCATATCATCTCCATGTTTAGTCGATTACTAAGGATTGTCGATTTTGCAGTTTCGGCGGGCGGCCCTCCAGCATCGGCTGCCCTAGGCATGTATGAAACTGCCCACAGATAGTCGCCTTTCTGTTGCGTGCCACCAATAAGCCAGATGGCAGAGACGCAACATTGAATGGCCGTGGACGAATGGCAGGTTTCTACCGGAACTTATCTGGCCTATCGTCGTATCCGCGGCATCCATATACCGGCTTGTAAAGGGAGCTGTCCCGTGCCATCGATTTTCAACGACATATTGCATGACCGCCTGGGCACCTGGCCGCTCGCCTATATTCCCTACGGCGCCGCCGACTATGGTGAAATTATTAGCATTGCCCATACGGTGAATGACGGCGACGACGGCGCTTTCCATCAGACATGGACTGACGCGGCAGACCGCTTGATGGCCGAAGGCGAGCTCGCGCAATCACAGGGTCGCCGGCCCAGCGCGTCGGAAGCGTTTCTGAAGGCGGCGTGCTTTTATGGCACCTCTTACCGTCCCTTTTTCGGCGCACCGTTGGCACCCCGTCTGATCAGCGGATCACGCCGGCAGACCGAGGCCTTCAATCGCGGCCTGGCCTTGCGTCAAGAGCCGGTGGAGCCGATGCGCATCCCTTTTGAAAGCGGCACATTGCCCGCCTATATTGTTCCCGCCCAAGGCATGGCCGGCAAACGGCGTCCGCTTTTGATACTGACGAACGGCTACGACGGATCGATCAGTGATCTGTACTTCGCGTCGGCGGTCGCAGCTTCGCGCAGAGGCTATCACTGCTTGATCTTCGACGGTCCCGGTCAAGGCGAAATGCTTATCGAGCATGGCATGCCCCTACGGCCGGACTGGGAAACCGTTATCGGCGCAGTAGTGGATTTTGCGTTGACCCTGCCCTATGTAGACCAGGACCGGATAGCCTTGAGCGGCTGGAGCCTGGGAGGCTACCTGGCCCCGCGCGCGGCATCGATGGAGCACCGGCTGGCGGCATGCATTGCGGACCCTGCGCAGATCTGCCCCGCCAATGGCTTCCGCGCCTTTGCAAGGAAGCTGGGCGTCGATTCCGGGCAGGCAACTCGTCTCAGTCAGCTTCCACAGGACGTGCTGGATCGCATGGAAGAAATCATCATGCACGACAGGCTGCTGCGCTGGAGTGTCGTCCAGCGAGGCTACTGGGTCAATGGGAGCAGCAACTTGCGGGACTATCTTCTCAACCTGGAGGGTTACACCCTCGCCGGAAGAGTAGATCAGATCCGCTGCCCTACTCTCGTCACCTGCGCACAGAATGATCCGCTCGCCAGCGACGCGGTCGCCTTTCACGACGCCTTGCGTTGTCCCAGAAAATTGCTCGAGATGTCGAGTCGGGACGGTGCCGGTGATCATTGCGAAATGGGCAACCGTTCCCTGCTCAACCGCAAAGTGCTTGATTGGCTGGATGACGTGCTGGGCCAGACGCCATAATGCCGGCCCATGCCGACTTATCGAACTGCCGCGCCCAGTATGCCGCTGGAGATGACATCCTGGAACAGACCTGTGTAGGTGCGGTCCAGCCGAACGACGTATTCCTTATCGGTCTCGTCGAATTGACGTTCCGGCGCGCTGACGCCCATTCTGCTCAAACGCAGCAGCACAGTATTATAGGGATGCGCGATAGGCCTGCCCTGGAACGGCCCGGCCTGATAGACGCCATGTTGAGGATAAAGCCCAGTTTCCCCAGGTAATGGAAAGGAGCTGGACGTTTTGCTGGTTTCCATACTGTGTTCTCGTATCTGAATGTTTCAAACGTCAGTATATACACAGATTGAAAAGTCCGCAGCAGCCTGCATGCATTCCCTTCGATTCACGCCCGGGCAATCTTGATTGTCCCTACAATACGCTACGAAACGGTGACTAAGGAAGCAACGATGCAAGCAGATTTCTGGCTGGAACGATGGCGTGATGGCCAAACCCATTTCCACTTGAGCAAGGTAACGCCGCTGTTGCAGAAGTACTGGCCCACCCTGGGCCTGCAGGCGGGCTGCCGCGTACTGGTTCCGCTTTGCGGCAAGTCGCTCGATATGCTTTGGCTCGCGGACCAGGGCCACAAGGTTCTGGGCGTTGAGCTGTCGCCATTGGCCATAGAACAGTTCTTTTCAGAAAATGGCTTACAGCCGAGCAGCCATGAATCGCCTCTGGGCAGGCATTTTGTCGCCGGAAATATCGAGATTATTTGCGGAGATATCTTTGCGCTGGACGCTGCGACGCTTGCAGCTTGCTCGGGCGTCTACGATCGCGCAGCGCTTATTGCACTGCCTGCCGACATGCGCCACCGCTATGTGCACCATGTGTATGCTCAGTTGCCGCCTCAATACCAGGGGATACTGATCACGCTGGACTATCCGCACCATCAAATGGACGGCCCACCGTTCTCGGTCAGCGAGGCCGAAGTTCAGGGCTTGTTCAAGGAGCACTCGGATGCCAGGGTGGTTGACCGCCGGGGCATTCTGGACAAGGAGCCCAAGTTCGCCGAACGTGGCCTGACTCAGTTGGACACGGTCGTGTTCCGGCTTGCCCGCCATACCGCGACAGACTGAAGCGTCACCTAGAAGCGCTCGTAGCCCATCAGATAACGCCATTGACCCGCCACGAGGCCCGACATCGATACCCGCCCGATGCGCAGGCGTTTCAGGCTGAGCACCTTCAGACCAACCTGATGACACATGTCGGGAATCAGCCCGGCAGGAGGGTTCTTCAGGGCGAAGCGCAGGCGGGTTTCATTCTGCCAACTGACTTTGATGGACGGCAAGCGCACACCTTGCCATGACAAGCCGTGATTCAGGCGCCTCAAGCCGTCGGGGGCAATTTCGCCGGCCACCTCCACCACATACTCGTGCTCTATCCTGGCCGCGTCGTCGCTCAGTTTACGGGCTATCGGGTATTCCTGGGTGAACACCACAAGCCCCGCCGCATCGCTGCCCAGCGGGGTGACCAATTCCAGTCCGCTTAAATCCCGCTTGACGAAACGCCGGTCGCAACGGTCGTCGGTCGCGCGGTTGCCCGGCGTGATCAGTTCAAGAACGGGGCGCCCGGATGCATCGTTGCCATAACCGACGGGCTTGTGCAGCAAGATGGTGGCAGGCTTGTGGTCTTGGGCGCTTGCGCCTTCGACGAGCTCGACATGCTGCTGCGCCGTAACGCGAAATCCCGGCTCTTCGATGATCTGCCCGTCCACACGCACCCATCCCCCCTGCACATAATTTTCCGCTTCCCGACGAGAACAGGAAAACTGGTCGGCA
>JAKFDW010000210.1:0-1805 GCA_036675955.1 Orrella sp.
CGAAATCGCCAGCATCCGGCTGCCGAATTTCATCATCTGCTGCCTCATCAATTCCGCATTCACAGGCTTGCACGGTCCCACCTCGCAATCCAGCATACTGCTATACCTGCCCGGCCCAAACCAGTCCCCGATAACCGTGCCATCAAAAAAATAAACAGCATTCTCAAAACCCAATTGCACCAGTCGCGGACCATAGGTCGGAATTAGCGTGCTCGCCTTCGAAAACAGCTGGTAACCCGGTTCCTTCGCCAGAATTGCATTCCACTCTGCCACCTCTCCTTGGTACTTATGGTAGCGATTCCCCGCATAGCTGATCAGCAAGGCAAGCAGCACATAGCCCGCTACGGCGCCCCTGCTCCTCGCCCACTTCGAGCGCGTCTTTGCCGACACTAGCGCATAGCATCGGTACAAGGCATATAACGAAAGAAACGTGCCGACAGCGGCGACGGGCGCCAGGTAACGCGTTACTTGCGTCACGAAAAACCAGAAGATGAAATAAGCCAGGAAGGTGAACTGCAAGGCGCGCACGGGCGTGGGCGTATTCCTGAACGCCAGGCCCGCAAAGGCCAGTACCCACACGATAACATTGGCCTCCTTGAGCGCTGCCCATAGGTATAGGGGATTGGACGATACGCCGTGCATCGCTTGCTCCGACTGCTGCCTCAGCAGGTCTTCGGCGTTCCAAAGAAAGTAGCCGAAGACTTCGCCGCCCGCGGGGTGCAAAGGGTCGCCGGAGACGACGAAACTTCTTATATACCACCAGGTTCCCGCCGCCAGTACCGCCGCTGCATAGGCGGCAGACGCCTTCCAGTCGCGGCGAACAATCAACAAGTAGCTGCCCAGCAATACTGCGAACACGCCGCCGAAATATTTGCTGCCGGCCGCGCCGCCGGCCAGCAGGCCTGTAACAATCAGCCAGTTATACGACCGATGTTCCTTGCCTTTGCTGGCCCACAGCGCAAGCGCTAGCGTTGCCGCCCAGCAGAACATGGCCAGTCCGTTGTCGATGTAGGCATACCCCAGCGGCGACTTGATGGGCCCCAGCGTAAACAGCACAACGGTTGCGATGGCGCCCGCCAAGGGCGAGCCCATGATCCAGCTTGCAGCGCCCATCAAACCCAGGCCCATGACGAAGAGTGGAATGGAGGCAAATGCTTGCGCCATCACATCGCCCCCCAGCATCAGGCCCAGTGCCAGCAACAGGTTGATGTTTTGCGGGAACAGCGGAAAGCGCAGGTATTCGTTTAGCACGATGCCCTGGTGCCGCAAGGTGTCCCGGGCCAAGGGCAAGTGGTACATCGTGTCGTCCCAATGCCCGGGCGGATGGAAGGCAACGATCAATACTGTAAATAGAAGCGTGAGCAGGATCAGCGCTTCAAGAACGGCCTGGCCGCGCGGTACGCCGGAGAAAATCTGTAGTGCGCGGATTTGTTTTATCGTAAGGGGCAGCGCCGCAAGCAGTACTGCCAGCCCGAAGCCCAGTACAGTGCTAAGACTGAACCAACCGGCCATCCCCAGCATGAAAAGAATCGCAATATTGAGCAGGCAGCCTATGCTGATGGCGAAGAACCATTTAAGGTAGCGATTGCTGTTTGCTGCGTTACCCGACTCCCATAGATCCATCGGTTTCAGCAGGGCGAATCCGACAACGGCGCAGTGCAACAGGAATGCACTTGCTACGGCATGTACCCTGATCAAATCGAATAGCATGGGGCGCCTGATCCAGCATGGGGAAAAAGCTACAATTGTATCAGTGCGCCTAAGCCTGGAACGCCTAACCTGATGAAATCAATGTTGCCTAGAAT
>JAKFDW010000211.1:0-4293 GCA_036675955.1 Orrella sp.
CAGGCGGGCGAGAGCGCGGCGCTGGACCTGCTCAGCCAGGGCGATGCCGACATCGCAGTGATCAGCACGGCCGGAGATGAGCCGCAGGCGGGCATCGCGGTGCCGTTGTATCGCTGGCGCCGGCTGGTGGTGGTGCCACGCGGGCATGCGCTCGACAAGGACGGCGCGGCGCCGGGCATGGCCGACCTGGCCACCCAGCCGCTGATCAGTTACGAATCCTCGACCCGTCCCGAATCCTCGTTGCAGCGCGCGTTCGCCAGCGTCGGACTGGAGCCCACCATCGCCCTGACCGCGCTGGATGCGGACCTCATAAAGACCTACGTGCGCGCGGGCATGGGCGTGGGCCTGCTGGCGGAAATGGCCGTCAACGCCGGCGACACCGACCTGCGCGCGTGGCCGGCGCCGAAGGAGATCAAGGAATGCATCGCCTGGGCGGTACTTCCGCGCGAGCGCGTGTTGCGCGACTACGCGCTGGAACTGGTCAACGTGCTGGCCCCGCACATAGACCGCCGCGATCTGCGCCGCGTACTCGATGGCAACCAGGTGGCAGATTGGCCGTTGCCGCCGACCTGGGAAGCGTTGACGCAGACGATCACGAGCTGATCGAAGGGGTTGTTCCTTGACAGGGTATTGGGGGAACCCGACCATCCGGTGCAATGCCTCGGATGCGGGGTCTATTTGTTGGTTGGGGCGCTGATCTACCAGCAAGGCACGCGAACCATGTCAAGCGAAAGCGATACTTTCCGTGGCGGGTGCCAGTGCGGCGCAATCCGCTACGAGCTGTCACATGGTCCACTGGAGTTGTATGTGTGCCATTGCGCGGAGTGTCGCAAACAGTCCGCGTCGGCTTTTGGTATCTCCTTCATCGTGCGGCAGACCGCACTGCATGTCATACAAGGAGAGCCAAAGTTCTGGTCCCGTCCCACCGATACGGGAAACACTCTCGACTGTGCGTTCTGCTCAGAGTGTGGCTCAAGACTTTGGCACCAGCGCCGCGGCTCTACCGACACCTTGAGTATCAAGGGCGGTTCGTTGGATAGGCCGGTTGACCTTCGTCAGGCCACCCACATTTGGACGTCTCGCATGCTTCCGGGCATCATTCTGCCGCATGGGGTCGTCCAGTTTCCTGGGGAGCCAGATGAACCCTGAGACGCGGCGTTTGATGGCAGAAAAGCTGCCAGCTACCCTTCGGAGAAAGCCATGAAACGTGTCACCGGCATTGGCGGGATCTTCTTCAAATCAGCAGATCCGAAGGCGCTTTGCGCCTGGTACCGCGACCATCTTGGTTTGGATGTAACTGACTGGGGCGGGGCCGTGTTCCAGTGGGGAGGCGCTGACAGCCTGCCGGGCGTGACCCTCTGGAGTCCTTTTGCCCAGGACACGAGCTACATGGAGCCGGGTTCTGCGTCTTTCATGATCAATTTCCGCGTTGCAGACCTGGACAGCCTGCTTGGTGCGCTGCGTGCTGAAGGTTGCAACGTCGTCGACAAGACTGAAAGTTCTGAACAGGGGAAATTTGGCTGGGTGATCGACCCCGAAGGTAACAAGATCGAGCTCTGGCAACCGCCCGCTGGACAATAAGTGGCGTAGCCCGGGTAGAGTGGCTACCTCGCCCAGCCGCCGTCCCGCTGCCGGTCGGCTCAATTCAGGCGTCGGACGCCAAGGAGACAATGTCGCGTGCGCTTTCTTACTCCCCTAGTACTTGCTTTCGCATTAGTGCCTCTGAACGCCGTTGCACAGCAGGATTCAGCGGCGCGTGCTCCGTTTGTCGTCGAGCAGACCTACTGGATCAAACCCGGCAAAGAGCTGCGGTTCATAGGCTTGTTCGAGAGGAATCGACTTCCACTTCTGCGTACCAAGATAAACGAGGGCCGCGTGCTGTGGGTGCGCTTGTCCAGGCCGCACTTCAACGCCATCAATGAGCAATGGGATCTGCGCGTCACTGTCGCTTGGCGTGACGCGGACAGCGCCATGGAGCCAATCAGCCAGGCAAAGGCACAACTGACCACCGAACAGCAAATCATGGAAGAACTTATTGTGGAGCACACCGACGTGCCGGTTCAGGAGTGGAATTTGAACGACGTCGGCACCTAATAATTCATTCAAGCCGAATCCGCTTCGCGGATCGGAACGATTCAGGCCATGGGGCGCGCTTGAGCCCGCTCCATGATCCTGAACCCGCTGCACGAATCGGTTATTCAGGCCCTAGGTGGCAGCCATGCCTTCGGTAGCCGAGAGTTCATTACAACCGTTGGTGCAGGCACCACGGCAATCGCCTTAGCCGCTTGGGCTCGCATGGAGAGACCACTATGTACGGATTGATTGGCAAGATGAGAGCTACACCCGGGCAACGTGACGCCCTTATTTCCATCCTGCTCGACGGCGTATCAGGGATGCCGGGGTGCCTGAGCTATGTGGTAGCGCAAGATCCTGGCAATGCGGACGCGATCTGGATCACCGAGGTCTGGGAAGATCAAGCCAGCCACAAGGCATCGCTGTCGCTGTCTTCCGTCAGAGATGCCATCTCAAGAGCAAAGCCGCTGATTGCCGGCTTCGACGATCATATCGAGACCCAACCGGTCGGCGGACAGGGTATCCACGTCGCCTGACACCCCATCCAGGGCGGACCCGCTTCGTGGGTCGGACTAGTTCACGCGTGGGGCATTCGATGCTCGGCAGTTTCACAATAAGGGAGCCAACATGGAACTCGGCGCATTTTCAATCAGCCTGGCGGTCAAGGACCTCCAGGCTTCAAGGGCTTTTTACGAAGCGTTCGGCTTCAAGGAGTTCGGGGGCAACGCTTCGCAGAACTGGTTGATCCTGAAGAACGGCGATACCGTCATCGGTCTGTTCCAGGGCATGTTCGACAAGAACATGCTGACCTTCAACCCGGGCTGGGACAGCAACGCCAACAAGCTCGACGCCTTCATCGACGTGCGCGAACTGCAGCGCCAGCTGAAGGCACAGGGCATCCAGCTGATGAGCGAAGCCGACCAAACCACGACGGGTCCGGCGAGCCTCATCGCCCTCGATCCCGACGGCAACCCGGTCCTCCTCGACCAGCATGTCTGAGCGATCCAGTCGCATAGTTTTCCGGGAGCACGCGTCGCCATGCCGAATACCGCCCACTGCGCCTGCTCCCGCATCTCCATCACCGTGTCCGGCGAGCCTGCCTACCATGTCGTCTGCCATTGCACTGATTGCAAGCGCAGGACCGGCAGTGCATTCGGACTCTCCCAGTACTACAGGCCAGCACAGGTCGTGGAGCAGGCCGGTACAACCAGCATCTATGCCTTCCATAACCAGCGCGGAGGCAACGATCAGGAACGTCACTTCTGCCCTTCGTGCGGAACGACACTCTTCTGGTACACCTCCACGCTTCCGGATCTCGTCGGCATAGCGGGAGGCTGCTTCGGAGAAGAGACCCTCGGCGAGCCGCGCGCGTCATACACCCACGCGAAGAAGTTGCCATGGGTCGGCTTACCGGAAACCTGGAAAGCGGTGCACGAATGAAGTCGTACGAATCCAGGTCCAATGCGCCATGAGCAAGCTATGCAGCCAATGCAATGAACACCTTGCCACGACCAGCGCCCCGGCCTGGTACGGCATCATCCTGCTTTGGTTCCTGGGCGACCTGGGAATGTCGGATCGTTTCTGCGATGACTGCGCGGGCGGCAGGAACTTCATCGCGATCCTGTTTGCAATCTGCATCGCGATTATGGCTTTTGTTGTGGTCGTGATTTTCTGGTAGATCCTGTAGATCCCGTAGGGTGGGCCTCGGCCCACCATGGATCGATCCGGGATCACGGATGGTGGGCCAAGGCCTACCCTACGGACACTCTTCATCGCGTCCTCCGGACGGGTAGGGTAGGGTCGCTACTGTCTCCATCGCTGGAAAGGCAATGATCCAGACCACATTCCTCCGCACCGCGCTCGCCGTCCTCGCCATCACCCTGTCTGGTTGCGCGGTTGATCCGATCAAGCCTACAGGCGGGCCATCGAAGCCATCCACCGGTGTCCACGTGATCGTCCTTTCCCGCGGTCAGCAGGTCGTCACCGCCAACGGCTCGCTTACCGTGAAACTCGTGGAAATCAACGACAGCCGTTGCCCGGCGAAGGTCACCTGCATCTGGGCAGGCCATGCCACTGTCACCCTGCAAGTCAGCAAGTCCGGTTCCCCCGCGGGACGCGTGACCATCGGCACGGAGGCGCCGCCGAACATGGAACTGCCGCGCGATGCCAGCTACGGCGGCCATCTCTTCCATCTGGTCGGACTGGAGTCCGGCAACGCCG
>JAKFDW010000212.1:0-4134 GCA_036675955.1 Orrella sp.
CGGCAGCCAGACCATCAGCACCACCACCGCGGCGCCGAACATGGGCAAGTACCAGTTGGCCACACCGGGCACGTCGCGCAGCCATTCAGGCAACACCACGCCCACGGCCGCGCCAATGACTGGCCCGAGGAAATAACCGGCACCGCCGACGACGACCATCAGGTACATCATGATGGAGGCACCCACCGCAAACGGTGCGGGCTCAATGAACTGCACCAGCGACGCAAACAGCGCGCCTGCGATACCCGCATACACCGCGCCGATGGCAAAGCTCAGCAGCGTGTAGTTGCGGATATCCACGCCCAGGCTTTCGGCCCGTATCGGGTTATCGCGCAGCGCCCTGAAGGCCTTGCCCCAGGGCGAGCGCAGCAGGCCCCACAGCAGGCCCGACAGGATGAGCGTCACCGCCAGCACAAAGTAGTAATAGGGCCGGTTGGCTTCGAGCGAGTAGCCCAGGATGACAGGGCGCGCGATGTTGTTGATGCCGAAGGTGCCGCCGGTGAGCCACTCTTCATTGCGCATGACCAGCCAGATGGCGGTGTTGAAACCCAGCGTGGCAAACGCCAGGTAAATGGTCTGCACCCGCAGCGCCGGAAAGCCGAGGATCAGCCCGACGGCAAAGCAGATCAGCGCCGCCGCCGGCAGGCCGAGCCAGAAGCTGAAGCCGGCCTTCATCAGGATGGCCACGGTGTAGGCGCCAATGCCGAAGAATGCCGCATGGCCCAGGGACTTCTGGCCCGCATAGCCAATGGTCAGGTTCAGGCCCATGGTGGCAATGATGAAAACCAGCCAGTAGGTCAGCAGGTAGATGCCGTAGTTCTTCAGGTACTGCGGCGCGACCAGCACCAGCAAGGCTCCCAGCACCGTGAAGACGGTCGCCATTTTGTGGTTCAAGAGCTTCATACCTTGCGCTCCTCTTTTTTGCCCAGCAGGCCTTGCGGCTTGAACAGGATCACGATCATGAAAATCACCAGCGCCACGGCGTCCTTGTAGGCGGGCGAGATGTAGGCGGAGGCGAGGTTTTCGCACACGCCCACAATCAGGCCGCCAAGCAGCGCGCCGCGTGAATTGTTGAAGCCGCCGATGATGGCGGCAAAGAAGGCTTTGGTACCCAGGCCCTCACCCATGTCGAACTTGGCCAGGTAGGTCGGCGTGACCAGCAACGCGGCCGCCACAGCCAGCACAGCGTTGATGGCGAAGGTGTAGAAAATCATGCGCGGCACATTGATGCCGAGCACGCTGGCGCTCTCGGTGTTTTGCGCCACGGCCTGCATGGCGCGGCCCGTGACCGTCCTGGCCAGGAAGGCCTGGGTCGCCAGCACGATGATCATGGCCAGGGCAAAGGTGCCGACGTCCTGCAGGGTGATGGTGACGCCCGCAATGTTGTACAGCTTGTCGGCAAACAGACTGGGGAAGGGATGGGCTTCGGCGCTGTAGCCGGCGCGCACGCCGTTGCGCATGGCGATCGAGAGGCCGATGGTCGCCACGACGATGGGCATCATGCCGTACTTGAACAGCGGATCGACCACGCCGCGCTTGAAGACCCAGCCAAGCAGCAGCACGGCCAGCAGCACCGTGAGTACAAAGCTCACCAGCATGGGCGCGCCCAGCGAGACGAAACCCAGCAGCATGAAGGCGGGCAGCATGACAAACTCACCCTGCGCGAAGTTGATCGTTCCGGAGGCCTGCCACAGCAAGGTAAAACCCAGCGCCGCCAGCGCATAGATGCTGCCGGTGGCCAGGCCCGAGAAAAAGAGTTGGAGAAAGTCTGTCATGGGAGAGGTCCGATAGGAAAGATCCGTTGGGGCAACCGCGTTTTGCGCTGCGAGAGGGTGCAAACCACCTCGCAGCCGGTGGCTGGCCCGCACAGGCCAGCCTTTACCGCAGCTTATTTCTTGGCAGCTGGTTTGTTGGCAGCAGCTGGGGCCGCAGCCGCAGCGGGGATCGCTTTGCTCACATCGCGCGTTGCGACACCGAGCGGCGGCACCATGTCGATCACTTCCTGCTTGCCGTTTTTCACCTCAACCATAAAGCTCATGCGGTCCAGGTCGCCCTTGTCGTCAAACTCGGTGTACATCAGCGCACCGGGATATTTGTCCACGTTGACCTTCAAGCCCTTCATGGCCAAGGCCACGGCCTTGCGGTCGAGTTTGCCGGCTTTTTCAATGGCGGCCTTGAGCATGTAGATGCCCGAGTAGCCCTTCATGCCGTTGTGGTCCGACACATATTTGTATTCTTTTTCGAACTTGGCCTTGAAGGCGCGAATGGCAGGCACGGGCGCGTCCACCGTCAAGCCTACGTGGGCAATCGCACCATTGGCCGCTTCACCAGCCAGCTCAATGACTTTCTGGCCAGTGAGCGTGGTTTCGCCAATAATGGGTTTGTTCCAGCCCTGCTTGCGCAACTCGCGCAGCAGCCGCGCCGACTCTTCTTCATTGGAGTAGGCAAACACGCCTTCGGCATTGCTCTGCTTGGCTCGCAGCACAGCGGCCGAAAAGTCGATCTGGCCGGGCTCGGTGGAAATTTCGGCAGCGATCTTGGTCGGCGAATTGGCCAGCGCCTTCTTGATGGAGTCCAGGCCGCCCTTACCGAAATCGTTGTTCACGTAAATGACGACGATGCTTTTGAGCTTGGCCTGGTCGCTGATGTAACGCGCCACCTTGGGCATGGCGGTCGCCTGCGTGAAACTGGTGCGAAACACATAGGGGTTGCCCTGCTGCGTAATGCTGGCAGCCTCGCCACCCGTGAAGTTGGGCACCTCGGCACGGCGCGACTCGGCCATGCTGACCATGATGGAGCCGGAAAACACCGGACCAAAAATGGCAAACACGTTGTCGTCGATGGCTTTTTGCGTCAGGCCCTTGGCCACGCCGGGGTTGCTCTGGGTGTCGGTAGTGGTGGTCTGGATTTTTTTGCCCAGAATGCCGCCCGCGTCATTAATTTCCTTGACCGCCAGCTCCACGCCGTTCTTGAAGTTGGTGCCGGCCGTGGCGCCGCCACCGGACAGCTCAACAATGTTGGCGATCTTGATCACATCCTGCGAAAAACTGACTGTCGCGCTCAGGGTTATTGCGCAAGCAGCTATCAGTTTAAGAGCAAATCGTTTCTTCATGGTTGTCTCCTCTAAGGGTTAAAAGTCAATACAAAAATCAAAATGGAATCAACGCGGAATCAATGGGCTATGAGTCGTGATTCCCCGACTCCCGGGACTGGAACGCTGGCAGATTCGGGGCTGGGGATGCGCCGGCCTGGGCGGCCGATCTCACCCTGCATGGTGACCGGATACAGGAGTTCGCGAATAAAGGTGGCGTCGTTGCGAACGGTTTGCGCCGCCTCGGCGTAGCCAAAAAACGCCAGGTAATCCGGTGCTTGCTGGATCAGCATTTCAAAGCCGGGCTGTGCGACCAGATGCCGTGCCCGGGCAGTCTGGACCAGCGGTGTCGGCTGGTTCTTCATCAGGATGTCCATCACGGCCGCATGCGGAGCCAGGCGCGACACATCGCATGGCAGCGGATCGCCGGCCTTGAGCCCCAGCGGTGAGGCGTTCACCACCAGGTCATAAGACGACGGGTCGCTGCTGGTCGCGGCCACAATCTTTGTCAGGGGCATCTGCGCCGCAGCAGCAAGCTGGCTTGCCAGGGCCTGCGCCTTGCCGGGTGCCGGGTCATAGAGCGCGATTCCGGCCGGTGCGTGGCTACCCGCCATCGCCAGCGAGACGGCAATGGCGGCAGCTGCGCCACCGGCACCCAGGATCAGCACGCGCTTGCCGGCGTAGGCCACCCTGAAGTAGTCCAGCGACAACACAAAACCTTTGCCGTCAAACAGCGCGCCTTCCAGCTCGCCTGCTGCGTTGCGACGTATGCCGTTCACCGCGCCCGCCACACGGCCAGCGTCGTTGCAGTGCGCAAGCAGGCCCATCACCCGCGATTTGTGCGGAATGGTCAGCAGCATGCCCTTGATGTTTTTGGCCAGGAAAGCGCTGCGCACGAAAGCCTCGATGTCCTGGAGTGTCACATGCACAGGTACCAGCACCGCGTTGATACCCAGCGTCCTGAAGATCAGGTTGAACACCTCGGGCGCACGCACCTGCTCCACCGGATCGCCGGAGATCAAATAAACATCGGTGCTGCCCTG
>JAKFDW010000213.1:0-2598 GCA_036675955.1 Orrella sp.
CGCGTATCTGCGTTATATTGTTCGTTCAGGCCAAGAATAGGGTCGCGCGGGGCGAGTTCGACGGATTCGAATAGTGAGTGCATTTTTGAATGAGTAGGGAGGCAGTAAGGAATGGAGACGGAAAACCGTAGGATTAGTGTGATAATAAGGGGTTTACCCTGAATATGTCTAGTATGAGCCTGCCTGCGCCCGGTTTCATCGAGTATCCGAATAGTCCGTTCCAGCTGTTTCGGCCATACCCGCCCGCGGGCGACCAACCTGGCGCCATCGATGCGCTGGTCGAGGGGATAGGCGACGGGCTGATGTTCCAGACCCTGCTGGGAGTCACCGGCTCGGGCAAGACATATACCATGGCCAACGTCATTGCGCGTACGGGCCGGCCCGCAATTGTGTTGGCGCCCAACAAGACGCTGGCGGCACAGCTGTATGCCGAAATGCGTGATTTTTTCCCGAATAATGCTGTCGAGTATTTCGTGTCCTACTACGATTACTACCAGCCGGAAGCCTATGTGGCTGCGCGCGACCTGTTCATCGAGAAAGATTCCTCCATTAATGAGCACATCGAACAGATGCGCCTGTCGGCCACCAAGAGCCTGTTGGAAAGGCGCGACACCATTATCGTAGGCACCGTTTCGTGCATCTACGGCATAGGCAATCCGGGCGACTACCACGCCATGGTGCTTACCTTGCGCGCCGGCGACCGCATAGCGCGCCAGGAGCTGCTGGGCCGTCTGGTCGCCATGCAGTACGAGCGCAACGATGTCGAGTTCGTCCGCGGAGCCTTCCGGGCGCGCGGGGAAATCATTGATGTCTTTCCGGCCGAGCACGCTGAATTGGCCTTGCGCATCACCTTGTTCGATGACGAAATCGAGACGCTGGAGATGTTTGACCCGCTCACCGGCAAGATCAAGCACAAGGTGCCGCGCTTTACCGTTTTCCCCAGTTCCCACTATGTGACGCCGCGCGGCACCGTGCTGCGCGCCATTGAAACCATCAAGCAGGAATTGCGCGAGCGCGTGGCCTTCCTGGTGTCCGACGGCAAGCTGGTCGAGGCGCAGCGGCTGGAACAGCGCACCCGCTTCGACCTTGAAATGCTGCAAGAACTGGGTTTCTGCAAAGGCATTGAAAATTACTCGCGGCATCTATCGGGCGCCGCACCGGGCGAACCGCCTCCCACGCTTATTGATTACCTGCCCGCCGATGCCTTGATGTTCATCGACGAAAGCCATGTGACCCTCGGGCAGCTCAGTGGTATGTACCTGGGAGACCGTTCGCGCAAGTCCACCCTGGTTCAATTTGGTTTTCGTCTGCCCTCGGCGGTGGATAACCGCCCGCTGAAACTTGAAGAGTTCGAGCAACGCATGCGGCAATGTGTTTTCGTGTCGGCCACGCCAGCGGCCTACGAGAAAGAGCATTCGGACAACGTTGTCGAGCAGGTCGTGCGGCCCACTGGCCTGGTGGACCCCGAAGTGGAAGTGCGGCCGGCCACTACGCAGGTCGACGACCTGCTGGGCGAAATCAAGAAGCGTGTTGAAGTGCAGGAACGCGTGCTGGTCACCACCCTGACCAAGCGCATGTCCGAAGACTTGACGGACTATCTCGGCGAACACGGCATCAAGGTGCGCTACCTCCATTCGGATATCGATACGGTCGAACGGGTCGAGATCATTCGCGACTTGCGCCTGGGCGTGTTCGATGTCCTGGTCGGTATCAACCTGCTGCGCGAAGGCCTGGATATTCCCGAGGTGTCGCTGGTTGCCATCCTCGATGCCGACAAGGAAGGCTTTCTGCGGTCCGAACGCAGTCTTATCCAGACCATGGGGCGCGCAGCGCGCAACCTGAATGGCCGCGCGATTCTCTATGCCGACCGCATCACCGATTCGATGCGCAAGGCTATCGGCGAGACGGAAAGAAGGCGCTTGAAGCAGTTGGAATTCAACGAGGTCCATGGCATTACCGCCCGCGGCGTCAGCAAGGCCGTGCGCGAAATGATAGACGGCGTAATGGTGACGCCGGTCGAATCGGCGGCGGACGATATTTCGCCCGATGTGCTGCATGACGACAAGTCTTTGGCGAAGGAAATCCGGCGCCTGGAAAAACTGATGATGGACCATGCCAAGAATCTGGAGTTCGAGCAGGCCGCGGCGGCTCGCGATGCATTGAATCGCCTCAAGCAGAAAGCCCTGTTCTCGTAAACCAGGTCCTAAGCTGCACAGGCATTGTTGGTTATTTCCAACATTGTGTCGATTTACATACTTCCGTAACAAAGCAAGGCGGCGCAGGACGCTGCGCAAAGCGCCGGTTCCATGGGGATGCCGATGGGTTGAAACGCCGCTTGCATGGGGTTGGTGCACTGCATTATCTGCAGGCCATACGCCGTCTTTACACGAGCTTATATGGTGAGCGCAGTACGCGGAAAAACGCGGTAAGGTCTTGTTGGAATTGTATTTTTATTTTTGTCAATGAGGGCGGCACGCTAAATGTGAGCTTGCAAAAACTCTTGCCTTATTGCGGGTTTTCCCTCACACTCATGCTTATGATGACTAAGGTACTTTTCGTTTGCATGGGTAATATCTGTCGCTCGCCAAGCGCAGAGGG